>CAZOSE010000050.1:0-11758 GCA_964582385.1 uncultured Lachnospiraceae bacterium | reverse complement strand
CATACAGCTCATGCAACAGCGCAAGAGGCAGAAGAACGTACAATTCAAATGCTAAATGTTTATGCAGATTTTTGTGAGCAAGTTCTTGCAATTCCTATGATAAAAGGTCAAAAAACAGATAAAGAAAAGTTTGCAGGAGCCAACTCTACCTATACAATTGAAGCCCTAATGCATGATGGAAAAGCTCTACAATCAGGAACAAGTCATGACTTTGGTGATGGATTTGCCAAAGCATTTGACATTCAATACACAGACAAAAACAATAATCTTCAATATGTACACCAAACATCTTGGGGAGTGTCAACCCGTATAGTAGGTGCAATTATAATGGTTCATGGAGATAATAGTGGATTAGTACTTCCACCTCGCATTGCACCAACACAAGTAATGATTATTCCTATTGCCCAACATAAAGAAGGAGTAATTGACAAAGCTTATGAATTAAAAGAAAGTCTGACTAAGTTTAGAGTAAAGGTAGATGATTCAGATAAGAGTCCAGGATGGAAATTTAGCGAACAAGAAATGCGTGGTATTCCAATTCGTGTAGAAATAGGACCTAGAGATATTGAAGCAAATCAAGCAATAATTGCAAGACGTGATACAGGAGAAAAAATCACAGTATCACTTGATAATCTTGAAGAAGAAGTGGATAATATCCTAGAAAAAATACAAAATGATATGTTAGAAAGAGCTAGAAATCATAGAGATGAAAACACAACAACAGTATCTAATTACGAAGACTTCAAAGATGTAATTGAAAACAAGCAAGGATTTGTAAAAGCGATGTGGTGTGGAGATTTAGACTGTGAAGAAAAGATAAAAGATGAAACAGGTGCTACCTCAAGGTGTATTCCATTTGAACAAGAGCAGATAACAGATACTTGTATATGTTGCGACAAGGAAGCAAAACACATGGTATATTGGGGTAGAGCATACTAATATCCAAGTTTTGAGTAGTAAGTGATTAATAACAAATTATAAAATAGAGTTTTACAAACACCTAATAAGATTCGAGAATCATAGTAAATAAAAAAATAAGGAGGAAGTATGAAAATTCAATTACCAACAGAAGTGAATGATATCATAAGTCTCTTGACTAGCAATGGCTTTGAAGCCTTTGCTGTTGGAGGATGTATTAGAGATTCTATGCTAGGCTTCCAACCAGAAGATTGGGATATCACTACTTCCGCCAAGCCTTATGAAGTTAAAAGAGTTTTTCACAGAACAGTAGATACAGGAATAAAGCATGGAACTGTAACAGTTTTAACTGATAATAATAGTTATGAGGTAACAACTTATAGAATAGATGGTGAATACGAAGATAACAGACACCCAAAATCTGTGGAATTCACATCTGATTTGGCTAACGATTTAAGGCGAAGAGACTTTACCATTAATGCTATGGCCTATAACAACCAGGATGGACTGGTAGATTTGTTTGGCGGAATAAAAGACTTAGAAAAAGGCATAATCAGATGTGTTGGTAATCCACTACATCGCTTTGAAGAAGATGCCCTAAGAATATTAAGAGCCTTTCGTTTTTCAGCTCAATTAGACTTTAGTATAGAAGAAAAAACTTACCAGGCCGCTTGTAATAAAAAAGCAAATCTACAAAATATAAGTGCAGAACGTATACGAACAGAATTAAACAAGCTGTTAATCAGCCATCATCCTGAAAAACTATTTGAATTATATATGTCAGGTATCACAGAAATAATATTAGGGGAATTCAACATCATGATGAATACTCCTTACCCTGGCTTACAAGGTGAATCTCTAGGTAGCTATGCTATAAAAACTTTGCAAGCCCTAGATAAAATAATAGATACAGATAAAGAAATAATCCTAGATGATAAATTAAACCTTAGCACAAAATGGACACTACTTCTTAATCAAGTCAAGGTTAAAGAAGACCTAGGAAGTTATGACAATCAAGACAATCTAAACGATCAAACTAGCTCAAGCCTTGCAAGAAGTATACTAAGAAGACTTAAATTTGATAACGAAACAATAGAAAACACAAGTCATTTAATAAATTGGATAGATACCCCCTTTACATTAAGCAATTATGGTATGAGAAAAGCTATTAACCAAATAGGTCAAGACTTAATGGAACCCCTATTCATAGTCAAAACCGCAAAACTAAAAGCTTTTCCTGGGCACAAGGAAAGTGAAAGCAAAACCCACTTGTCCCAAGCATGGGAAATATATATAAATATAAAGGAACAAGGAGACTGTACAGATCTTAGTAAGCTAAGAATAAATGGTAGGGACTTAATAGGTTTAGGTTATAAGCCGGGCAAATCTCTTGGTAATACCCTAGACTACCTATTAGACTTAGTCTTGCGTGATCCAACCCTAAACCAAAACTCTCTACTACTAGAAATTGCCAGGAAAGACCTGGAAAAGGTATATAAACTAGCCCTAGAAGATATTCACAAACCCCAATAATCTTATATTAAAATTGTCATGAATTTGTTTAACAAGTCATAGGATTTATAGAGACACCTTTGTTGAAACTACAATTTGGATTAGGGGGCTTTCCTATGGAAACAAAATATCAAGACGTTTTCAAGCAATATAATTTTAAGATTTACAATACCTTTCGTACCAGGGGGGCACATATAATTGAAACAAATGAAGGGTCCAAACTATTCAAGCGATTGGAGTGTTCCACAAACCGTGTTGAGTTTGAGGACAAAATACAACAATTGCTAGTTAAAAAGTGTCATCCTTATATTGACTTATATGTTCGAAATACTAACAATGAGATAATAACTGCTGATTCCATGTGCAACAAATACGTAATAAAAAATTGGAATAGTGGGATCGATTGTGATCTAAGAAAAGAAGAGGATGTGCTAAGTGGTGTGGCTAATCTTTCTTCGATACATAAACTTCTTCGCGGTGTCATATTTAAAGAAGAAGGAATTTCCCCGAACATAGAAGCAAATCTTGGTAATACATATGATAAAAGAATTAGAGAATTAAGAAGTGTAAGAAGTTACGTTAGGAGAAAACGTAAAAAGAATGAGTTTGAATTATGCTTTTTAGACTCTTACGATCATTTGTATAATCAAGCCGTTTTAGCATGCAAACTTCTTAAAGAATCACAATATTATGAGTTATTAAAACACTCCATATCTAACGGCCATGTATGTCATGGAAACTATACTTATCATAACCTAACTTTCTTAGATAAAAAGCAAAAACAAAACAACTATGAAATGTCCTATAAACAGAGGAAACAAGAAAGAGGGATTGAAAAGAACATCGGTATCAATAGGATAATTGCTACTAGTAATTTTGAAAAAGCAGCAATTGGGATTCAAATTAATGATTTGTATCATTTTATTAGAAAGACAATGGAGAAGAACAATTGGAATGTTGATCTTGGAATCAAAATGATTGAAACTTATCATCATAGCTGTCCTATATCAAAAGAAGAGGCTTATTTATTATATGTTTTACTGCTTTTTCCAGAAAAGTTTTGGAAAGTAAGTAATTATTATTATAATGGTAAAAAGACATGGGTTCCTAAACGAACAACTGAAAAACTTATGGATGTTAATTATCAAACTGAATATAAAGATTTATTTCTAGGTCAATTAAAAGAAAGATTAAACAATGCATGAATTACCAGTATAGCACATAAAATAGACTAAGGAATTTTGTGTGGAGGTATTATGTCAAAAGTAAAACCTATTGTCTATCTTATGTTATTAATAGGATTATCTTCTTTATTAGTAGCTTGTAAAACAAAAGATTCTAAGCCAGAAAAGGTTAAAGAATTAGAATTTACAGTAGTGGAAGATGCAAATGTACCCGAAGAGTTAATGGAGGTTATCAACGAAAGAAAAACCAACCCATTTAAAATAACCTATGCTGATGAAGGTGAAGAATATCTTTATATTATTGTAGGGTATGGCCAGAAGCCAACAGGGGGCTATAGTATATCAATAGATGAACTTTTTTTAGCTGAGAATGTGATATATTTAGACACAAACTTAATTGGTCCCTCTGAGGAGGAATTTGTTTCAAATGCTGTTACATATCCTTATGTAGTAATTAAGATTGAATATACGGACAAAAGAGTATTATTTGATTAAAAAACTAAGCAACTATGAATGATTCATATAACATAGTTGCTTTTTTAAATTTAAATTCTTTTATATTATATGGTTATATTACACAAATCTTACAGTTAAAGGTTTATAATTGTGTATATCTTTTCAAGAATATGGTGAATTGTTAATTTTGTAGTTTCCATATAGAATAATTATATTTTAGATAATTTCAATATGTTGTATAGAATTATTAAACAAATATATTGAACATATGTGAATTGTCAGAAAACTTCTTGACACAACAGGGAGATTATGATATAATGGGTATAATGTGTGGTCAATATAGAATTCTTTAGGAGGCTGATATGATGATGAGAAGAAATGATGTTCATAATGTACGTAGAGAAGTTACGGATAATATTGGTAGAAGAGTTAAGATAAAGGCTAATAAAGGAAGACGTAAGATTGCGATATCAGAAGGTGTTATAACAGAGACATATCCAAGTATATTTTTGATTGAAACTGACGATGACAAGAGAAATGTAAGAACAATGTCATTTAGTTATAAAGATGTGTTAACTAAAGATGTTAAGATGATGCTTTGTTAGAATATAAATTACAAATAAATAATTAATAATGGATGTGCTTCAATTTTTTAAAAATTGAAGCATTTTTTTCTCCAAATCTTTAATCATAAATGATATAGGTCTTGAATAAAATATGATATAAGATAAGGAGGGATTTTTGTGGAGCTAATAAAAAAGAATATCCATATGAATAAATTAAAATGTAAAAACGATCTTCAGGTTACCCTAGATGATGATTTTAATGTTCCAGATGTAAAACCCGATATTTATAAAATTATTAAGGAACAAGGGGAAGTAAAGATACATGATCTAAAGATCTCCAATGGGAAAATGTTAGTACAAGGTGTATTAGGATTTAATGTGTTATATTTAAGCGATGAGTCAGACAGGCCAATATATAACATTTCTAGTGAAATACCTTTAGAAGAAGTTGTTTATCTAGATGGTGTTGAGGTTGGTGATGATGCAAGTATTACTGTAGAAGTAGAAGACTTATCTTCTAGTTTAATTAATTCAAGAAAAATCAATGTAAGATCTATTGTAACCCTTAATGTATTTGTTGATGAACTATATGATGAGGCAACTGCTGTTTCTGCTCAAGATGATGATGGAGTAGAATATATTAATACAGAGCTAACTGTTACTAACATAGCAATTAATAAAAAGGATACATATCGCTTTAAAGACGAAATTAATTTACCTTCAAACAAAGGTAATATACAAGAGGTACTTTATAGCGAAGTTGAGCTTAGAAATCCAGAGGCTCGTTTACTTGAAGATAAGTTCACTATTAAAGGAGAAATCCTAGTATTTATTCTATATGCAGGAGAGAATGAGGAAACACCTATAGAATACTATGAAAGTGAACTGCCTTTCTCTTCAACTATTGAATTAAATGGTTGTAGGGATGATATGGTTGATGACATAAGTTTTGATTTAGGAAGTAAGAGTATACAGATTCTTTCTGATGATGATGGTGAAGATAGAATACTAGATGTTGAGCTTGTAATCGAAATGGGAATCAAGGTTTACCAAGATGAAAATCTCGAACTTTTGTATGATCTTTATTCTACATCTAAGGATGTAAAACCTGTTTGGAAAGAAACTTGTTTTGAGAATCTAATAGTAAAGAATAATAGCAAGACTAGATTAAATGATAGGGTGAAAATAAATAAGAACCAGCCTAGTATCTTACAAATATGTCATGCAGCTGGTAATGCCAAGATTGATGATATATTTGTGGTGGAAGATGGCTTAGAAGTTAATGGAATAATTGAAGTACAAATATTATATATAAGTTCAGATGATAAAATTCCACTAAACACAATAAAAAGCATGATCCCTTTTACTCAATTAATAGAAGTTAAGGATATTAAAGATGATGATATTTATGATATAAATGCAAAACTAGAGCAACTAAGTGTGATGATGCTTGATAGTGAAGAAATTGAAGTAAAGGCAGGAATATCTGTAAATGCAATTGTTTTTAACAAGATTAATACAAGAATAATTAATGACGTTGATATATCTAAATTTGATAAAGAAGAGATACAGAATATGCCAAGTGTAATTGGATATATAGTTAAATCAAATGAAAGTTTATGGGATATTGCAAAAAGATTTCGAACAACGAAATTAAAGTTAATAGAACTTAATGATCTAGAAGATGAATTCGTAAGAAGTGGTGATAAGATTCTAATTAGTAAGCAGTTAGAGCAATTTATTTGATGCGGTTTGTATTTAAAAACAGCTTATATACTAATTTGTAAAGTAATAATAATTATTTAAAGGGTAGAAAGAAACCCCCATATCTATTACTAGATAAGATTACTTTCTACCCTTTATTAGTTTATTCCCATATAAGCTGACCTTTTGGTTTAGTTAGAAAGACTTGATATTGAAAATTAGACACTTTGAAATGGTAGAAGGCATCCTTTGCTAATTTTGAATTATCGAAGATACCAAAAACTGTAGGACCACTACCACTCATTAAGGAAGAAATGGCACCTTGGTCAAGCATATCTGTTTTGATGTCCTCAATTTCTTTATATTTATCTATTGTTACTGTTTCTAAGATATTAGCAAAATGTTTTGTGGCTTCATATAAATCATTATTCCTTATTCCCTTAAGTATTGCATCGATATCAGGATGACTTTTTACCTTGTTTAAATCTAAGTTTGAGTATATCTTTTTAGTGGATACATTAATGTTTGGTTTTACAATAAGAATATGACAGTTAGCAAAAGCAGGTAGGGTAGTAAGCTTCTCTCCTATGCCTTCTGATAAAGCAGTTCCACCCATTAAACAGTAAGGTACGTCAGCACCTAGTGTAACTCCAATGTCCATAAGTTCTTCTAAAGAAAGATTTAAATTAAATAATTTATCCATGCCAATTAGTGCAGCCGCCGCATCTGTGCTACCACCTGCCATTCCAGCAGCAACTGGAATTCTTTTATTTAGATTTATGTAAACACCTTTATTAATTTGATATTTCTTTTTAATTAGATCAACTGCTTTGTAAACAATGTTATTTTCGTTAGTAGGTAAAAAGGGAAGATTAGTTTTAATTTTAATTATAGGAGTGTTTATAATGTTCATAGAAAGTCTGTCGTGGAGTTCAATAGTCTGCATAATCATCTTTACTTCATGATAACCATCAGGACGTCTGCTTAAAACGTCTAATCCAAGATTGATTTTTGCGTATGCATTTAACTTAACTTTGTTCATCATATGTATCAAAATCCTTCTTATTTATCTTACAATTTCAAGGTTTCATATAATATGATTATATCAGGAATGATGATAATTGCAATTGGGACAATAGGAATAAAAAACAAATGAAGATTATATTAATCTAAATCAAAAACATCGTTTAAAAAGGTGAGGATTTTAAATTTGGGTTTTACATCAATAATATCATTATCTTCAATTAATATTTCATTATATTCTTCATATGTTAAGACTTCCTCAAGATGTTCTTTAGAGGAATCTGGTACAACACTATAGGTACTATCAACAAAACAAAGTGGGGGAAACATTATGCACCACCAATTTTCTCCGCTAGCATTACCAAGCTCGACTCTAACTGATTCGTATTCACCAGGGGGCAAAGCAATATCCCCGTATACCCTTAATGGAAAATAAACGTTTTCAATTGATGCCTTAGCAGAATAAGAAAACCCACTCTCCACGATGGTTTCATTAGCTAATCTTTCCATGGTATGTAAGTTATCACTTAATGCTTTACGAGCATCTTCTACTGAATCTACCTTATTTAGTAGGGGTTCTAAAGAGTTTGTAATGTTATCCTTTATTTTAAGTTTTAAATCTTGGTCTTCTTTAGAATCGCTGTTTGCAATTACATGAAAACGTATGACCTGGGAAGCTATACCCTTTTGCACATTATTCGAATGCTCATGATCAATGCTAGATAATAAGAAAAGGGATACTACTGCAACAATAAGGCCTAGAGGTATTAGTAGTAAATGTTTATTTTCTTTAAGCTTTTGTTTAATAAGATTTAAGTAAATGTTTCTATTTTTCATTCTTAACCTACTTTCCGGGAGAAAAATTTCCACGAGTAAATATTATTTATATGTATAAGGCTTTATAAAATTGTCCTATAGTGGTAAGTATTACCTTTTATTACAAGATTAATCAGAATTTAATTTTTTAAAACCTATATTACAAATGTTTGATTTCTCTGGAAATATAATATTTCCATTGGGAAGTTGCTATTGAATGTTTGCATAATTAATAGTAAAATGAACTATAGTGTATAAGTAACTTAATTTAAGCTATTAGAACTGATATATTTTCACTATTTAGATATTATAAGTTGAATATAGATTGACATGAAAATGAAGAACAAGGAAGGACTAATATGAATAAAAAAACAATTGTGGTTTTATTTGGGGGACAATCGTCTGAACATGAAGTTTCATGTGTTTCAGCATCTATGGTTATCCAAAACATAAATAGGGACTTGTATAATGTTCTACTAATAGGAATTACTAAGGATGGAAAGTGGCTCAAAGTATATTCTGTAGATGACATATTATCAGGAGAGTGGGAGAAGGGCACAACCAAAGCTATTATTTCTCCAGACAATACAGAAAAGTCTGTCCTATTAATAAATGATAATACCTTAACTAAAAAGCCGATAGATGTAGTTTTTCCAGTGCTTCATGGTTTATATGGAGAGGACGGAACCATACAAGGCTTGTTAGAACTTGCAGGTATACCTTATGTTGGATGTGGAGTTGTGGCATCAGGCGTATCCATGGATAAATTATTTACAAAAATAATAGTAAAAGACTTAGGAATAGAACAAGCAAAGTTTGTTCCTGTTCTTAAAAAGGATTTGTATAATAGAGATAAGTCATTTAATGATGAAGTAATTGAAAAGGTTGAAAAGGATATAGACTATCCAATGTTTGTTAAACCTTCTAATGCAGGTTCTTCTTGTGGTATTTCAAAAGTAAATAATAAGAGTGAACTAATGGATGGATTAATAGAAGCATCTAAACATGACAAAAAGATTCTTGTTGAGGAAGCAATAGTAGGCAGAGAAATTGAATGTGCAGTACTAGGTGGTAAAGAACCTAGAGCTTCTGGACTAGGTGAAATAATCTCAGCAGCAGAATTCTATGATTATGATGCAAAGTATAACAATAGCGAATCCCAAACAATAATTTCGCCTGATTTAGAAAAAGAAGTAGCAGATAATATACGAGATTACGCTATAAAGATTTTTAACTCAGTAGATGGATACGGTTTAGCAAGGGTTGACTTTTTTGTTGAAAAGGATACAAATAGAATCATATTTAACGAGATTAATACTATGCCTGGTTTTACAAGCATTAGTATGTACCCAATGTTATGGGAAGCTAGAGGACTTGGCAAGTCTCAACTAATAGAAAAGTTAATACAGTTGGCAATTAGCAAAGATGAAGATTAGGGGTGAGTTTTAATGGATGTAACAAATCCCATAGGAGTCTTTGATTCTGGAGTTGGAGGACTTACAGTTGCCAGTGAAATTATGAAACAACTGCCTAATGAGAGAATTGTATATTTTGGAGATACTGCAAGAGTACCTTATGGTAACAAATCAAAAAAGACAATAATAAAATATTCAAAGCAAATTGTTAACTTTTTATTAGAAAAGAATGTTAAAGCAATTGTAATTGCCTGTAATACAGCCAGTGCATTTGCTTTAGATGAGATTTCATCCCAGGTTTTGGTACCAGTTGTTGGTGTAGTAGAGCCTGGTGCAAAAACGGCTGCTTCTGTGACGACAAATAATAACATAGGAATTATTGGAACAAAAGGCACAATAAATAGCCGTATATATCAACAGTTACTAAATAAAACAAACCCTGAAGTTAATGTTCACGGCAAAGCATGCCCTCTTTTCGTTCCACTTGTGGAAGAGGGATGGATTAATGACCCTATTACATATGATGTAGCAAGAAGATACCTTGCAGATTTTATGCAGATTGATATAGATACTTTAGTATTAGGATGCACTCATTATCCCTTGCTAAGAGACATAATAGGAACAGTACTTGGGAATAGGGTTAATTTAGTAAACCCAGCATATGAGACAGCCAAAACCCTGAAGAATGTTCTTGAAGGTAAAGGCATTGAAAGCTCTAATCAAAATGATAACCATGAGTTTTATGTTAGTGATGGTGTTGATCAGTTTAATACCTTTGCTTATGAAATTTTGCCTCATTACCTAAGAGGGGCTAAAGAGATTAGTATAGATGATTATTCTGATATTATTAATGGAGAGATGATATGAAAAAAGACGTTCTTATAACAATGACAGGACTTAGACTAGATGGTAGTGATGAAGAGGATATTGAGCTTATTACCTCTGGCCAGTATTTTAATAAAAGTGGTAAAGATTATATTTTGTATGAAGAATATTTAAAAGACTTAGATGAAACTACAAAATGTAATATTATTATAGATTATGATAAAGTAAATATTATAAAACATGGTCCTGCTAATGTTCACATGATTTTTGATAAAGCCAAAAGGAATTCTTCTTATTATCAAACCCCCTACGGAAGTATGCTTATGGGGTTTAATACAACAGATTTAAAAATTGAAAAAGAAGAAGAAGAAATGAGAATTTTTATAAAATACAATATAGATATTAACCATCAACATATATCTGAAAATGATATAAAAATTAAAATACAATCAAAACAAAAATAAAAAAAGCCGTCCAATATATAAAATATGGACGGTTTTGCTTAATTCTTTTTCTTGCCTTTTTCTTCTTTCTTTACGAAGTCTGTGGCTTTTTTTCTAATCTTCTGTGTTAAGGTAAGTTTCTCAGGCTTTTCTAAGTTTGAACGAAGTCCTTTAATATCTATAATATAAAGTCCGTTAATTTCAGCTTTTACTTCTTTTTTAGTTGGAACAAGATCAAAGATTTGCTCATTACATATAAAATTACGGATTTGAGGACCAACTTTGGCTTTTACAATTGGAACTTTAGATCTTCGTAAATACCTTGGTGTTTGATCGATAACCAACTGGGGAAGACCTGCCTCAGTAATCTTCATCTTTTTCTTATCAATAATTAGCATTGATGTTAATTGTGATGTTGCTCTGATTTCCCTATCAGATTCATCGGCTTTCTTTTGCATTTTATTACCCCAAATAGCTAATGCAATGAAAGCAATAATAACAATAGCCAATATTACCAAAAGTACTATTGTAGTTGTATTCATTTATGTACCTCCTTCAATAGGTATTGCATTAAAATATTTTATCACTAAACATACTAAAATTCAAGACTTCCTTTGTTTTTATCAAGGGTCTCTTTAATAATATTCCTAACATATTTACCAAGTTGCTTTTGGTCTTCTTTATCTAAATCTTTTGGATATACAGGATCACCATATTCAATTATAATATGCCCTCTTTTGACCCATGGAACTTGTTGTTCAAAAATGTTGTCGGCATTATTAATAGAAACTGGAATAATTGCACAGCCTGTTTTTTGGGCAATTTTCAAACTTCCTTCTTTAAAGGGTAGCATATCTTCTTCATAATTCCTTGTACCTTCAGGAGCTATAAAAATA
>CAZOSE010000049.1:10696-11889 GCA_964582385.1 uncultured Lachnospiraceae bacterium | reverse complement strand
AACTGTAGATACTAAAAACTTTAGTTTCCAAACTGGAGTTAGAACATTTGAAGCTGCTGCAATTTTAAAAAGAGCAGGAGCGGATAGTATAGTAGTAAAGCAATTATTTAGAGATGATTTTAGCACTTTTATAAATCGTGCAGAAGTAGTTACCTCTGCAAAGATAATGTATGGTAAAATAGCAATAGGAAGACTAGAAAAAGATACAGATGACGCACTGTTAATTGCAGCTCAATCAGCTAATGAACTACTTGATATTAATGGTGTAGAAGCTAGTTTTGTAGTAACTAATGCTAATATTTCAAAAGAACGTTTAAATAGTCTGTTTAGAGAAAGTGTAAAAGACTCATATAATATGATTTCGGTGGATGGAGACACGAGTACTAATGATATGGCAGTTATATTAGCTAATGGAACAGCCCATAATCCGCCTATTGAAAAAAGTGATGAGTACACAAATGTATTTAAAGAGGCCTTAGATTATGTAAATACTGAGCTAGCAAAGATGATGGCCAAAGATGGTGAAGGTGCTACTAAGTTTATAGAAGTGTGTGTAGAAAATGCATACACAAAAGAGGATGGAAGAGCTATGGCACGTAGTGTAGTATCTTCTAACCTAGTTAAGGCGGCTATGTTCGGTAGTGATGCAAATTGGGGTAGAATAATATGTGCAGTAGGTTATGCAAATGCAGATTGTGATATTTCAAAAGTGGATATTTCCTTTAGCAATGAACTTTCTAGTGAGCAAGTTGTGGAAAATGGAATACCACTACCCTTTAGTGAGAATAATGCTAAAAAAATACTAAGTAATTCATATATAAATATAATAATTGACCTGAAAAACGGTGATTATGATGCTAGGGCTTGGGGTTGTGATTTAACTTATGATTATGTAAGGATTAATGGAGAATACAGGAGTTAATAAGGAAGTGAAAAATGAAAGACATTCCAACTTGTTGAAAGATTAGAAAGCCTATACCGTAATTTTTGCATGAACCCAAAATGGAGGAAGAAAATGGAATATAGTTTAAAAGGAAGAAGCTTATTAACACTTGCAGATTATTCATCAGAGGAAGTAACTTATTTATTAGAGTTGGCAAAGATTGAGAAAGATAATAGTAGAAAAGGAATTGTCCAGCAAAGATTTTTAGGAAAAAGCCTAGCCATGCTATTTGAAAAAAGGTCAACAAGAA
>CAZOSE010000049.1:0-10686 GCA_964582385.1 uncultured Lachnospiraceae bacterium | reverse complement strand
GGTGTGCGTTTGAAACGGCTTTTGGTGAAGAAGGAGGCAATCCGGTATTTCTATCAAGTGAGGATATACAGCTAGGGGCAAAAGAATCTGTAGAAGACACTGCAAGAGTATTTGGGAGAATGTTTAGTGGAATCGAATTTAGGGGTTTTAAACAAAAGACAGCTGAAATTCTAGCAAAGTATTCTAAAGTTCCAGTTTATAATGGACTAACTGATCTTTATCACCCAACCCAGGCCTTAGCAGATTTATTGACTATTTGGGAGGAGTTTGGGACCTTAAAAGGGATTAAATTAGTTTATGTTGGTGATGGAAGAAATAATGTGGCAAATTCATTATTAATTGCTAGTGGAAAGATGGGGTTAGACTTTAGTATAGTTGCACCAAAAGCACTATGGCCTGATAAAAGTTTGGTGGAATATGGAAAGGGAATTTGTGAAAGTTCAAGTGGCTCTATTACAGTAACAGACAATGTTAAAAAAGGGGTAAAAGGTGCACAAGTAGTCTATACAGATGTATGGGTTTCTATGGGGGAAGAAAGCCAACAAGAAGAAAGGATAAAACTTCTGTTTCCTTATCAAGTAAATCAAGAGTTAATGGATGCAACAGGCAATAAAGAAACAATATTTTTACACTGTTTACCAGCTGTAAAGGATATGGAAGTGACATATGATGTTATAGAAGGGCCAAGATCCAGGGTATGGAATGAGGCAGAAAATAGAAAACATACTATTAAGGCTATTATGCTTGCTACATTATAGTAAACCATCTTAATAAACATATAACTTGTATAATTTGTGTAAAACAAATAAGGGTTTGTGAAAAGATTGTCTAAAATTAGGGAACTTGCAATAGCTATAAGTTATACTTGAAAATAAGTGGTGCATATCTTATAATGAAGCCGTGGGTTAAAATGATTTATTGTGAGAATCCCATACAAAAAAATATTACATAATCTCAAGGAGGAATTTTGTATGACAGGTTTACCATTAATAATTGTTTTTGTTATTGCTATTATTGTTATGATTGTTGCAATCTCTAAGTTTAAGATTCATCCATTCATTTCAATAATGCTCACTTCGCTAGTTTTTGCGATAGTAGCAGGAATACCACTAGTAGATATTCCAAACGTAATTGGAACAGGTTTTAGTAACACATTTAAGAGCATTGGTATAGTAATTATATTGGGTGCATTAATAGGTACATTGCTAGAGAAAACTGGTGCAGCCCTTAAAATGGCGGATGTGGTAGTAAAACTAGTAGGTAAAAAGAATCCTGAATTAGCTTTGTTAATTATGGGATGGATAGTTTCTATACCTGTTTTTTGTGATAGTGGATTTGTAATTCTAAACCCTATACGCAAGGCCCTTGTAAAGCGAACAGGTAAATCCGCTGTTGCTTCATCAATGGCACTTTCACTAGGTTTATACATATCTCACGTTTTTATCCCACCTACACCAGGACCAATCGCGGCTGCTAATACATTATATGAAGGAATTGGCCAGCCTGCTAACTTATTACTAGTTATAGGATATGGTCTTATTTGTTCTATACTGCCTCTTGTTGTTGCTTATGTTTTTGCTATTTATATGGGCAAGAGAATAAAGTCAACAGTAGAATTAGGATTGGATGAAGAAGAGCAAGCTGTTGAGACTTATGAAGAACTTGTAGCTAGCTACGGTAAGTTACCTAGCGCTCTATCATCTTTTGCTCCAATTGTTGTTCCAATCGTACTAATGGGACTTTCTTCAGCCCTAACCATGGCAGGAACTAATGTTGATATTATGAGATTCTTAGGAACTCCAATAATAGCAATAGCAGTTGGTGCTGTATTAGGATTTCTTTTATTAGTTCAACAAAAGAAGACAGATGAATTCTATGAAATTACAAATGAGACTCTAAAGGTTTCAGGCCCAATCTTATTTATTACTGCAGCTGGCGGAGTTTTAGGAAATGTAATAGCAAACTCTTCAATGGTTGCTTTTATTACTGAGAATTCAACAGCTCTTGTAACCCTAGGATTGTTATTCCCATTCTTATTATCAGCAATACTAAAAACAGCACAAGGTTCATCAACAGTTGCTATTACAACTACAGCAGGTATAGTTGCACCTATGTTGGCTGTAATTAATCTTGCAACTCCAGAGCTTGCTGCACTTACAGTAATAGCTATAGGTGCAGGTGCAATGACTGTATCTCATGCTAATGATAGTTACTTCTGGGTTGTTACAAACTTTGGTAATATTAGAGTAGAGGATGGATACAAGACCCAATCTCTTGGAACTTTATTGATTGGTATTGCAGCAATAATAAATGTTTACATTTTATACTTTTTTATAAGATAAATAAATGTTATAATATTAATTAGATAATACTACATTAGAGTGTCAAGTTAGCTTATATTAAACTTTTGACACTCTAATTGCTTAAATACACAGGAGGTATTGGTTTGGAACTTAGAAATGATGCACAAAAGATTATAGACTCAGCAATTAATGCAGCTCTTCCCCATACTGCAGTTAAAAAGGCAATAGAAGGGACCGACTTTTCGGGAGGACAACTTATTTTGATTTCTACTGGCAAAGCGGCATGGTCAATGGCACAAGCAGCATCTGATTTGCTTGGAGATCAAATTGATAAAGGTATAGTGATCACAAAGTACGAACATTCCCAAGGAGACTTACCTAATATTCGTATATTCGAAGCTGGTCATCCAGTACCTGATGAAAGCTCCTTTAATGCAACAAATGAGGCCATAAAACTTGTTTCTAATTTATCACCTGAAGATAAGGTTCTTTTTTTGGTATCAGGAGGTGGGTCTGCGCTTTTTGAAAAGCCACTTATATCATCAAAGGAATTAGAAGACATTACAGAACAGCTACTTTCTAGCGGTGCTAATATTGTAGAGATGAATACTATTAGAAAAAGATTATCTAGTGTAAAGGGAGGCAAGTTTGCAAAGTTATGTGAACCTGCTCATGTTTATAGTATCATCCTTTCTGATATTATAGGAGATCCACTTGATATGATTGCTTCAGGTCCAGCCTATCCAGATAGTTCAACAAATGAAGAGGCTATTTCTATAGCTAAAAAGTATAACATTAAGTTATCTAATGAAGCAAAAGAACTGTTATCCAAAGAGACCCCTAAGGTTTTATCTAATGTAACAACGAAAGTTACTGGTAGTGTAACTCAGCTATGTATGGCAGCAGAAAAAACATGTAAAGAATTAGGATACAAGCCAACCGTATTAACGGCAAGTTTAAGTTGTGAAGCAAGAGATGCTGGAAGTTTTCTCGCCTCTATTGCAGAATATCATAATAACTCAGAAGAATCTTTAGCTTTTATTGCTGGTGGAGAAACTATAGTTCATTTAAAAGGAACAGGTTTAGGAGGTCGGAATCAAGAAATCGCCCTTGGTGCAGCAGAACAATTATCAAAACTTGATAATGTGGCGATATTCTCAATTGGTTCTGATGGTACAGATGGGCCTACGGATGCAGCTGGTGGTTATGCTGATAATAATACTAAGGCAGTTCTTAAAGAAAAGAACGTAGACATATTTGAAGTTCTTAATAATAACGATGCATACAATGGACTAAAAAAATGTGATGGTTTAATTATAACAGGGCCAACAGGAACCAATGTCAACGATTTGTCGGTGTTATTGATAAAAAGATAAGTTTAAGGTTTTATCTGCTATCATTTACTAAAGCTAATAGCTGTTTCCTGGCAAAAGGAAGAACTGTTAATTAAAAAAATACAAAAGAGATAATGGCTTTAGGAGGATTATATGGAAGCTAATATTTTAAATAATGGAATAGAAGGCCTTAAAGAACTAAAAGATAAAGTGATTAAATTAGATAGATACCAAAATGATAACTCTGGTATTGTTGGAGACGAAAAAAGATTAGTAAGAAACATTAAAGCTAAGGAAGAATCAGTAGAAGATGAAATCAATCTAACCATAAAAAAGCGTAAAGGTGAAATTGAAGCAACATATAATCAAGAAATCGCTAAGGCTGAAGATGAAATTGCAAAAGTTCAGAATAAAAAAAGCAAATCAAAAAGCGCTCAAGTATTAGAGCGTATTAAAGTGGAAACGGCTGATTTACTTGGTGAGTACGAAAGCATGAAGACTGAAATAAAAACGAAGTTTAAAGATGCTAAAGTGCCTTCATTCGTTAACACTAACCTTTTTTACTCTTTATATATGCCTAAAGGAACAAGGGAGTTTGCAATAGTTCTAGCTGTTTTACTTTTGGTCTTGCTAATAATACCTTGTGGGATTTACTTTTTTCTCTTACCAATACAAAAGGTCTTATATTTGGTTATTATATATTTTTTTACGGTTGTAGTATTTGGTGGTATTTATATAATTATAGGAAACAAAGTAAAGGATAAACATTTACCTGCAATCAAAGAAGTTAGAGTAATACGAACAAGCATGTTAATGAATAAAATAAAGAGAGATAAAACAAGAAAGAAAATCCTAAAGGACAAAGATGAAAGTGTATACTCTTTAGAACGATATAACCAGAAAATTGAAGATATTCAAAATGAAATCAAAGCAGTAGAAGGTAGAAAAAAAGAAGCAATAATTGTATTTGATAGAGATACAAGGCCTGTGATAATTGAGGAGATAAGAGGGCTCTACTCGGAAGAATTGCTTAATATGAATACCCAATTAACTGAAATAAATGAAAAGATAAAAGCCAACGATGAAAGTATTAAGTACCTGTCTCGGGAATTAGTACAAGATTATGAGGCTTTCCTAGGAAAAGAATTTATGTCTGTTGAAAAAATAGATCGTTTAATTAATCTTATGGAAGAAAACAAGCTGGAGAATGTATCCCAGGCGATATCCCACTATAAAAAGGAAGGCCTATAGACGGTCCACTAGTGAAGGTGTCGGTTAAAAAGGTCATTAAAAGTTAAAAATGTTTTTGAAAAATTTAAAATAAACCTTGTGTAGGTCACCAACAGTCATAGTGTTTGCATATGAAGGTAACCAACACAAGGTTTATTTTTTATAATTTTTTAGCTTATAAGCTTGTAATAGCAATAGTTTATACCATTACAAATAAAATCTGCTAGGCCCATGACTATATTTAGCCTTGTAGTTTGTAGCAGCATGTTATCTAGAACACCTGAAAAGTTTACTATTCCAGTAATAAAAATATCACCGACTGGTGGAAGGTCTTTGCCTGCACCTGCTCCTGGTACTAATGGACCTTCTCCCACTGTGATGTACCCTATGTGGTGTTTAGAGCCTAGAGATGCATCAATTGCTATTATGAAGGCGCTAGGATGTTTGTTATATATATTTTCCATAGTTTTGTTTAGATTTTGTGCATGAACAGGTTGATTTAGGGTTCCATATAAGAGAATTTTATTGTTATATCTTTTCGATAATTTATAGCCGACTATTGGTCCGAGGCAATCTCCTGTGGCGCGATCAGTTCCAATACATAGAAGTACTAACTGTTTTTCTTCTCCTTTATTCTTGGTTATTAACTCATGTAATATATGGCTAAAATCAAATACAGAATAATGTTCACTGCTATTGAAATAATATACCTTCTGTTTGGTGGTAGATCCTTCTTTCATAAGACCTCCTAATTGCTTGTACTAATACAATTTATTCAGTATTAGCTAAAGTATTACCAAATTAATCTAAAGTAGACAGACTTTTGTTATATATAAGTTGACAGAATTCACCATTAATATAAGTTATATAATGTTGAGTTAGAGGGATATTCTTATTATATTTTGGTACATTGGGTAATATTGGCGATTTCTAGATAAAAAAGAAAGAAATTAATTTAATATCTTAGTGTTATTATGACATAATTATTTTTTCTATTATGTTAACATGTGTTATGCACAGCATAAGCTTTTTGTTTGTATTGGAAGGAGAAGTTATGGAGAGTACAAAGACTAGCACAGATAGTAAAAGTCTAGGAAATACAACTAAAGACTATGAGTTTAAAATGCCTAAAAATTTAAGGCAAATTGGTAATATAAGTGGGGTTTCTAAAGTCATTTATGTTGAAGACTATGTAATGTCTTATATAAAACAACTATCACAAAAAGAACAAAGTGAATGTAAGATAGCTATTCTTTTAGGAAAAAGTATTTATACTGAAGATGTTAAAAACCTTTTTATTAAAGGTGCAATAGAAATGGCCAATATAGATATAAATGAGAGTGATGTATTTACAGATGAATCGTGGACAGATGTATATGTAAGAATAAAAGAGTGTTTTTCCGATGTGGAGATAGTTGGATGGGCTATAATAGGCCTTGGTATAGTCCTTGATTTGGGAAGTAAAGTTGAGCTTTTACACAAGGAAAACTTTGCAGATAAAGATACCATCTTATTAAAGTTTGACTCTATGGAGAAAGAAGAAGGTTTTTATATTATAGAAGATAATCAATTAACAAGACAAAAAGGGTACTATATTTATTACGAAAAAAATATAGAAATGCAAAATTACATGATTGATTATAATAATACACATCAAGAAAAGATACATGAAGAATATGAGGATGTGGCAACTAAGAAAATCAGAAACATAATAGATGAGAAGAATAACAAAAAGATTGAAAAAAACACAAGACGTCTCACATATGCTACAGGTACCTTATTAGCAGTTATTATTCTAATGGTTGCCTCTACCATGCTTCGAAACTATCATCAAATGAAAAATTTAGAAACGGCACTATATTCGTTAACAGAAAATCTTGGAATATCAGATAACATAAAAGGGGACAAAGAAGGTTTATCAAATACATTAGAGTTAGCAGAGAATGAGACAAAAGGAAATTCTTCAGAAACAAGTGGTGAACAATTAAATAGTAGTAATATAGAAGAACAATCACCTGATGAGAGTGGTACCGTAGATGTGGAAACTGTGCCAGGAGAGGTGGCACAGATCGAAGAGCCTACCAAAGACCCCATCAAAGAGCCCACCAGTGCAAGTGAGGGAGAAAGCGGGGTACAGACGCCTACTCAAACCGAGCCTCAAAACCAAGAAGTGGTCTCTGCTGTTAACGAAGTAAAATATTATATAGTTCGTCAGGGTGATTCACTAGCTAGTATATGTGGTGAACTATATAGTGATGCAAGTCAAAAAAAGATAGATGAAATTATAAAACTAAACAAAATAGAGGATCAGAATAAAATTTTTGCTGGTCAACAATTAATTGTACCATAATAAATTAACAACTTTGAATAGGCAAGTATGAGAATATAAAAATATTCTCATACTTGCCTATTTACTTTAATATTATTAGACTTCATTAATAAAATTAGTGATATGTAAGAAAAAATGCGTTATAATGATTATATTATAATTGAAGTTTTAAAGAAGGGGTAGTTATGGCAGTGATTGTTGAAAAGAGAGATGGACAATATTTTGAAAATAGAAGACGTAGGCATAAGAGAATTATTGCATCAATTATTATTAGTTTAGTTATAGTTACATCTTCAATTGCTTTATTTATTATATACCAGCTAAATAATATTACATATTCTAATTATATAGTAACAGATAGTATAGAACGAAATGATGGAGCTTACACTAATTATATAAATTATAATGATGGTATTTTGCGTTATAGCAAGGATGGTGCTATGTATATAGATGCAAGTGGTAATTCTGTATGGAATTCTACTTATGATATGAATGATCCTACTCCTAACACAGTGGGTGATTATTTGATTATTAGTGATTTAAGGAATAATAGAATAGAGTTATTTAACGGGTCAGGTCATATTAAATCCTTAGAGGTTCTTTATCCTATTATTAAAGCTGAGGTAGCAAACCAAGGTGTTGTATCTGTTCTAATGGATGGAGGAGATGTAAATTATATTCAGCTGATTAGCCAGGCAGGCCAAGTCCTATTAGACTCAAGGACAACTATAGAAACAAATGGATTTGCAGTTGATTTTTCTTTATCTAATGATGGAAAAAAACTTGTGACAAGCTACATATCCATTAGTAATGGGTTGATTCAGAGTAAAGTAACGTTCTATAATTTTGGGATGGTAGGGCAAAATTATGTAGACCAGGTTGTTGGTGGATTCGACTATGGACAAACTCTGGTAGCAAAAGTTGAATTTATTAATAATGATACAGTATGCATCTTTGGGGATGACAAATTCAGTATTTATTCTATGGAAGAAATCCCCAAGCTGGTATTTGAGGAGACTTTTAATACTGAAGTAAAGAGTGTGGCTTATAGTGATAAACATATAGGCATTATTCAAAGGAATACTGAAGGGGACGGAAGATATCTTCTGTCAGTTTATAATCAGCAAGGTGAGAAAGTGCTTATGGAAGAAGTTAGTTATAACTATAACGACTTTACAATATCAAATGATGAACTAATATTTAGATCTAGTACAGATATCAACATACTAAGGTTAAGTGGAAAAGAAAAATTCAACTTTAGTTTTGATAAAAATATAGATGCTATTTTTTCTATGTCTCATAAAGAAGAATATTTGATTCTTGATCAAACAAATATGAATAGAATAAAACTTGTAAAATAACATAATAATACATCACATAGGGAGGACGCAAATGAATTGGCTGCTAGGGGTAGTAATGGCAATTTTGATTATTTATGCATGGAGAGGAAAAAAGAGAGGGTTTATTAGAACTGTTTTCACATTTTTTTCTACAATTCTTGCTATTGCAATAACATTAGGGATTAGTCCTTATGTTAGCAAGTGGATACATGAAAATGACAAAATAATGGATTTTGCCAATGAAAGAGTATATGAGACATTTGTTTTGGAAAGTGAATATGCAGGGAGTAATACAACAGAACAGATAGAATATATTGAAAATATGTCATTACCTTCTTTGATAAAAGAAACCCTGATTGAAAATAATACATCAGACGTTTATACTGTTATGGCAGTTAATGGCTTTAATGAGTATATTACCAATCTGCTTTCGGTATTCTTAATCAATGTAGGAGTGTTTCTATTAATAGCCATAATTGTGAAAACAATCCTTTACATTATAGGGATTAGCTTGGATTTGATTGGAAAGTTACCTATAATCAGTGGTCTAAATCGTGTAGCCGGATTACTAGCAGGTTTAGTTCAAGGAATTATAGTTGTATGGATAGGATTTACTGTGATTACCTTGTTTGTAAATAACGAGTATGGACAATCTTTATTAGTACAAATAAATGAAAGCCCAATATTAAGTGTGATTTATAACAATAATTTAATTATGATACTTCTTGCAGATATAGGAAAAGTTCTATTCTAAAATTTTGATAAATTTATAATAAATACAAGGGTAGGATACTAAGCTCTTGTTTTGAGAGGATGGTTAAAGTGTTTAATAATAAGAAAAAGGAATTTGATGCTCTATCATTTGGAGAGATTTTATTAAGACTTTCTGCGCCAGTTAATGAAAGAATGAGAACGTCTACTGTGTTTGAAAAAAATGCTGGCGGATCAGAACTTAATGTTGTATCTGGTATTTCTTTACTGGGCCTACGAACTGGTATTATTTCAAAAATTCCAAAACAAGATATCGGAGATTATATAAAAAACAACATTAGATTTTCTGGAGTGAGTGATGATTGGTTAATATTTGATGAAAGCCCAGACTCTAGGTTGGGTATATACTTTTATGAATATGGTGTTTATCCGAGAAAGCCTACAGTTATATATGATCGTAAAAATGCTTCAATAAACTCAATTAAGCCTGAAGACTTCCCGGATAGCATTTATGGATCAACAAGACTATTTCATACAAGTGGAATTTCACTAGCATTATCCAAAGAATCAAGACAGACAGCAAGTACATTTGTACGTAAATTTAAAGAAGCTGGAGCTATAATATCTTTTGATGTTAACTATAGAGCAAACTTATGGACAAATGAACAAGCCAGAGAGTATGTGGAAAGCATTTTGCCTTTTGTAGACATCTTATTCCTTTCGGAAGAAACGGCCAGGAGAACATGGAATAAGACGGGCGACTTACAATCTATATTAAGAGATTTTTCTAATGAATTTGATATATCAATAATAGCATCGACAGAAAGAGTTGTAAAAAGTCCAAAGAAACATACCTTTGGCTCAACTATTTATAATAGAAAAGAGGACAGGTTCTATAAAGAAGCTCCCTATGAAAACATAGAAGTTGTTGACCGTATAGGAAGTGGGGATGCGTATGTTTCTGGTGTTCTTTTTGGATTATTAGAATATAATGATTGTCAGAGAGCACTTGAGTATGGCAATGCATATAGTAGTGTGAAGAATACAATCATGGGAGACCTACCTTCATCTGATAAAAAGGAAATTGATCGCATTATAGAAGCCCATAATAGTGAGGGATATCAGAGTGAACTAAACAGATAGTAAGAGTCAAATAAATATGGCTAACTAGCAAACTAATTTATTTATAAAAAAAGACTTGACAATAAGAAGAATGTTTTATATCATAATACACACGTTTCGACACTACACGTGATGATTTATCTTACTTAGAGAAGATATCACGAGTTTCTTCCAAGCAGAATAAAGCTAATATTTAATTTAATATCTTTAATTCTAATTTGGTACTGGTAATATAATTTTAAAAAAATAAAAATTAAAAAAGTGTTGACAAACAAAAATCATTGTGTTAAGATATCTTTTGTTGGCGCAAAACAGCA
>CAZOSE010000048.1:2045-11973 GCA_964582385.1 uncultured Lachnospiraceae bacterium | reverse complement strand
ATGGTTTAGTAGACCCAAGAGTAAGAGTAGATGACTAAGGAGGATAATAAATTGAGTAAAAATTCCAAAAACGGACAAGACAATAAGTCACCCAGCTTTATTCGCCTCCTATTAATTAAACTATTTGGTGGTAAAAAGCAAAAAATGTCTATATTTGAAGAAGAGCAAATGCAGACACCTTTTAGAACAGTATTAAATAATTTTAAAGCAAATAAAGTATCTATGATTGCTGTATTTTTATTCTTATTGATATTAGCAATAGTAACTATAGGGCCTAGCTTTCTTCCGTTAGACTTATCTTATCAAGAATCAAGTCAGGTACATGTGGCTCCAGGTATGGACCTTATGAAATATCCAAAGAGCCTAGAAGGTAAAGTGGAAGATATATCTACAGGTCCAACATATTCAGTAGCTATCGATACGGATGGCAAACTATATATGTGGGGTAAGACTAAAATTACAGAAACCATAGATTTAAAATATGTTCCTTCTGGTATGGGCAAACTTGTTCAAATCGCAGCCGGATATGACCATGTTGTAGCACTTAATGAAGAAGGACAATTATTCGCATGGGGGAATGGAAGACAAAGACAAACGAGAATTACTCCAGATATTGAAAAGCTGGATAACATCAAATCAATTCATGCAGGATACCAAAGTACTTTAATTCTTACTGAAGATGGTTACACTCACTTCTTTGGTAATAGTAATAATAATGACTATCATGATTACCATATGTATCAGGGTCAGATTGATAAGGTTCAAATGACTTCAGATGCTGTAGTAGGACTAACATATGATGGTGAGGCTGTGTACTTAGGAATGATGCAAAACAGTTATTCAACAGTGCCACAAGATATGGGCAAGGTTGTTGATATAGCAGCTACAGCCTCAACTATAGCTGCTTTAAACGATACAGGAGAAATCTTTGTTTGGGGTAACGTTTCCAACAAGTGGAAAGAAGGAAGTGTTCCAGAACTAGATAGTAAGATTGTATCAATTGAAGGTGGAAGATATCATTATACTGCCATAACTGAGAATAGAGATGTTGTTGCTTGGGGTGCTGACCAATTTGACCAATCTACTGTACCTAGTATAGTTCACGAGAGTAATATAAAAGAAGTGCATTCAGGTTTCTACCAAAACTATGCTGTTACTGACGAAGGTGAAATAATTACTTGGGGTCTAAAGGGATATCGTCTAGGTTCTGATGAATTAGGTCGAGATATATTAACAAGAATTGTTAATGGTGGACGTATGTCTATGACAATAGGTGGAGTAGCTGTTGCTATCTCAACTTTTATAGGTGTTCTTGTAGGTAGTATATCAGGATATTTCGGAGGAAAGATTGATATATTCTTGCAACGTATAACTGAAATGGTTGTTTCTCTACCATTTTTACCTTTTGCTATGATATTATCTGCTCTCATAGGACATTCTATGGAGGGAGACCAAAAAATCTGGCTCATAATGGTCGTATTAGGTCTCTTGTCCTGGCCAAGTTTATCTAGGCTAGTTCGTGCTCAGGTATTATCGGTAAGAGAACAAGAATACGTTACCGCAGCTAGAGCAGTAGGTGTTAAGAGTAAAACCATAGTATTAAGACACATACTACCAAATGTTATTTCTGTTATACTAGTTTCGGCAACACTAGACTTTGCAACAAGTATGCTTACAGAAGCAACATTATCATTCTTAGGATTTGGTGTACCAGCACCACAACCTACATGGGGTAATATGTTATTTGGAGCTAATAATAGTATAACTATACAAAGTTTTTGGTGGAGATGGGTCTTTGCTTCTATTATCCTTGGTGTATGCGTTATTTGTATTAACCTAATTGGTGATGGTTTAAGAGACGCTATTGATCCAAAATCTGGCGAAAGATAAGGCGGTGAATGTTAAATGGCACTATTAGAAGTTAGAGATTTACACACATATTTCAAAACAAAACGTGGAACAGTTAAGGCTGTTAACGGTGTTTCATATAAATTAGAAGAAGGAAAAATCCTTGGTCTTGTTGGTGAGAGTGGTAGTGGAAAAAGTGTTTCCGCTATGAGTTTAATTAAATTATTAGATGGAAACGGATATATTGATAGTGGTGAGATTCTTTTTAATGGACGTAACTTGATTGATGTACCTATTCATGAGATGAACAAAATCAGAGGTAATGAAATTTCAGTTATTTTCCAGGAACCAATGACATCACTTAACCCTGTATTCACTATAGAAAAACAGGTTGGTGAACCTTTCATCATTCATCAAGGAATGTCCAAAAAGCAAGCTGCAGAAGAAGTTGTTAAGATGTTATCGTTGGTTAAGATACCATACCCTGATGAGGTTGCAAAGCAATATCCTCACCAGTTATCAGGTGGTATGCGTCAACGTGTTATGATAGCTATGGCCCTTGCTTGTAGACCAAAACTACTTATTGCTGATGAGCCAACAACAGCACTAGATGTTACTATACAGGCACAAATATTAAAATTAATGAACGAGCTACAAGATGAAGTAGGTACATCAATATTGTTTATAACACATGATTTAGGTGTTATTAGTCAAATGGCAGATGATGTTGCAGTTATGTACTGTGGTGAGATTGTTGAATATGCTCCTGTAAATAAAATGTTTGCTAAAGACACAAAATATCAACATCCATATACAGAAGGACTTATGGTTTCAATTCCAAGACTTGATACTCCAGCAGGAGAAAGACTTGAAGCAATTCCAGGTGCAGTACCTCATCCGTTAGATCTTCCAAAGGGTTGTAAATTTGCTCCAAGATGTAAGTATGCTACGGATAAATGTAGAGAAAATCATCCTGACCTCAAAGAAGTTGAACCAGGTCATGAGGTTCGTTGCTTTTATCCAGAAAGGGGTGTGAGGTAAGTGGATAATGGAGATAAAAAAGTATTAATTAAAGTCGAGAACTTAAAGCAATACTTTCCAGTAAGAAAGAAAACGGCTTTTTCAACAGAAAAAAGATATGTAAGAGCTAATGACGATGTATCTCTTGAAATATATGAAGGTGAAACATTTGGTCTTGTTGGTGAGTCTGGCTGTGGTAAATCCACACTTGGCCGCTCCTTATTACAGCTATACGAACAAACTGATGGACGTACAATGTACTATGGAATAGATGTAGATGAAATTGCACCAGAGTATGTTTTAGATATCTTAAGTAATTTAGTAAGTAATCGTAAAAAGCTTGATGAACTTAATAAAGCTGAACAAGAAGCGATGTTACGTTATGAGTCACTAAATGAAGGTAATGAAAAAACAAAAGCTTCACAAGAATATAAAGTGGTACAAAAAAAAGCAAGAGATTTGTTTGTTGATATTGTACAACTTATAGGTGGTTTCTATGTTTTAGATAACTTGCAGCCAATTTCAGATATTCTAGTTAAAGAATATAAGGAAAGTGTTGATGTTAGAAAGTTAAAAGATGATATTAGTAGTGATAAGGTAGATCTTTCTGCAAAAGAATCAAAGTTAAAAGAAAAAAGCAGAAGTGAACAAGAAATCATCAATGAAACAAAGGCTGATAGAAAAGATATTTCAGATAAAGAAAAGCAACTAGAAACTAAAGAAAAACAACTAGAAGAAGTTAGGTCTGGAATATACGAGTTAATGAAAGAACATGGTTCTCATCCTGACTTTGATAAATACGAAGTATATAGAGATAAGGGTATTAATTTAACGAGACTTAATAATGAAGAGATGAGAAGATTAAGAAAAGACTTACAATTAATTTTCCAAGATCCTTACTCATCCTTGAATCCAAGAATGACAGTTGGGCAGATTATTTCAGAAGGACTTCTTGCTCATAACATGTTTGATAAAAATGATGAGAAGATGCAAGATTATGTTATCGATGCAATGGCTAAGTGTGGGTTAGACGCTTATTTCCTTCATCGTTATCCTCACCAATTTTCAGGTGGACAAAGGCAACGTATAGGTATTGCTCGTTCAATAGCATTAGGGCCTAAGTTTATTGTTTGTGACGAGGCGGTATCAGCTCTAGACGTATCTATTCAGTCACAGATTATTAACTTACTACTTGATTTAAAAGAAGAAAACAACTTAACTTATCTTTTCATATCCCATGACCTGAGTGTTATAAAGTATATCAGTGACAGGGTTGGAGTTATGTATTTAGGAAATATTGTTGAACTATCAGAAACAAAAGAACTTTATGAAAAGCCAATGCATCCTTACACAGAAGCATTACTTTCAGCAATACCAACAACTGATATTGAAACCAATAAAGATGTTGTTCTTCTAGACGGTGATATTCCAAGTCCTATAGATCCTCCAAGTGGTTGCAAGTTCCACACTAGATGTAAGTATGCCACAGATATCTGTAAAGCTGTAGTTCCTGAGTTTGAAGAAGCAAGACCAGGACACTTTGTAGCATGTCATCATAAGCTTAATCAAGATTAATTAAAGATTTTAATATAGAAAGGTTAGATAGCATGTTTTTCCAAAACAAGGTAGATAGAGCATTCAA
Organism: uncultured Lachnospiraceae bacterium; assembly: GCA_964582385.1. GTDB lineage: Bacteria > Bacillota > Clostridia > Lachnospirales > Lachnospiraceae > JAAYRG01. Next base: position 7,463 of record CAZOSE010000048.1, on the reverse strand, counting down.
ATGGCTAGAAGATAAGAATAAAGCCATGGATGGCGATAGAAAGGATTCTAATGAAGATATTGAGATAGAAGAGGGTCTTTCTTTTGAAAAAAGGGATTACTTAGCAATGTTCATCTCATCAATGTTGGTTTTTGCTCCAATATTTATAATCCTCCTTGTTATTGCTATTTGGGCTTTAGTATAATATCAAACAAACATAAAGGGAATCAATATTAGTGGTTAAATATTGCTTCCCTTTATTTATATTTTCCTATAATAATATTTAATGTATATATTCTTTCACATGCACTTATCTATTATCGTTTGTAGCATCATTTGTGTTGTCGCCACCTAGATCTTCGTCTATTCTATCACCTAGATTATCTAAATCATTGCCGATGTCATCCATTACACCGTTATTTCCGTTATTTCCAGTTCCATTATTGCCAGTACCGTTATTACCATTGTTACCAGTACCGTTAGTACCATTGTTGTCAGTACCATTATTTCCATTGTTATTAAGGTTGTTATTATCATTATTGGTATTTGGATTGGTTGTTCCAGGTAAAGTATTACCATTGTCTGTAGGACCTTGAGTTTCTTTTAATGTTTCATCCTCGACACGATTATCAGTACAAGCAACTAAAGTAATCATACTAATTGTACATATAGCTAATAGTAAGTATATCTTCTTTCTCATAAAACTCCTCCTAATAGTTATTTTAATATCTCTACTAGTATTCCACATTCTATTTAGATTATTCCCTAATTAATTAGTCTGAATTTTTTGGAAATAAGAAAATTTATTATTTAATAAACTTTCATATAATAGGCCAACAAAAAACCAAATTGGGGCGTAGTCAAATCTAATTAATCCTTTATAATTGAACTTTTCTTTACTATAATCCCATGGACAGGCATTTATTCTTTTAAGTATGCTACCGAAAGTATATTCAGCAACATAAATACAAAATGCATAGATACCTCCTCTTAGTATAATGTTTTTATCTTTTACCTTATCACTTATAGGTGATAAAAATGTTGCCAATCCATAGATTGGAAGCATCCATAGGGAAGTGCGACAAGATAAGGACTTGTCCTTTTTGAAAATTGATAAGAATCCAGTCCAGCCACATTCTAGACACCATCCTAGTAAACCACATTTTAAAAAATTATTTGCATATTTGTTTTTCATATAAGTATTATTTGTGATAGAATGAAATATATTCTAAATAAAACTTTTAAAATATACCAAATGAGTTTAAAATATACCAAATGAAGTTGGAGGATAATTATGAAGGACTTACAAACCAGTAGAAATGAAATAGATTCTATAGACAAACAAATTGTCAGCCTTTTCGAAAAACGAATGAAAGTAGTAGAAGGTGTTGCTGATTATAAGATAAGTACAGGAAAGCCTGTATTAGATATGTCTAGAGAAAAGGACAAGTTAGAAACTCTAGCTTCTCTAACTGATGATGAGTTTAATAAACAAGGCATTAAAGAATTGTTTAAGCAAATAATGGCTTCAAGTAGAAAACTACAATATAGTAAAATAGCCCATGAAAAAAGAGAGGCAACTTTTGATGAAATAAATGAACTTAAAAGTTCTTCTAATATAAAGGTTGTATATTTTGGTGAAAAAGGATCCTATACAGAACAAGCTATGAAAGAGAACTTTGGTGATGGGGTTAAAGTCTTTCAAGAATCTACATTTAAAAAAATAATGGAGATAATTAACGATGGCCAGGCTGATTATGGTGTTTTACCAATTGAAAACACATCTACTGGAGGAATAGGAGATATTTATGATCTTTTAGTTCGATTTAATAATTATATTGTTAAAGAACATGTTATAAAAATCGAACATGCTTTACTTGGATTAGAGGGAGCAACTTTATCAGAGATTACGAAAGTGTATTCTCATACCCAAGGATTACAGCAATCTTCTATTTTTTTAGATAAACATAAAAATATGAGACAAATCCAATGCTTTAGTACTTCATATGGTGCAAAAAAGGTATTAGAAGACGGAGATATACATCAAGCTGCAATTGCTAGTTTAAATGCTGGAAAACAGTATAACCTAAGTGTATTGGCTGAAAAAATCAATGATTCCAATGTGAATTCTACTAGGTTTATTATTATATCAAATAAAAGAGAATTTATTAAAGATGCAAATAAAATAAGTGTTTGTTTTGAATTACCTCACGAGAGTGGAAGCTTATACGATATACTTTCTCATATTTCATATAATAATTTAAACATGTCAAATATCGAATCAAGACCAATTGAAAACAAGAATTTTGAGTATAGATTCTTTGTGGATTTTGAAGGTAATCTAAAGGATTCTGGTGTAAGAAATGCTATTGTAGGAATGAAGGCCGAAGCCAACAATTTTAAAGTATTAGGTAATTTTTAAGAAGTAAATCAATTAAACCTAGTGGTAGTAATCTTTTTTATTTCGCTGTTATAGATGTCTTATAATGGCGAAACAAGAGGATTACTACCACCATTTTAATTCCTAAAGGTCTGTAAAAAGCTGTAGTATAAATTATTTGATTTTTGCATAAAAATAATCACAAAGTAGACATAATTATTTGATATTATATGGACAAATGAATATAAAAATTAAAAATTTAATTTAAAAAATACTTAAGAATATAATCTGTGGGAAGGAGAATGAATATGGCAAAAAAGGTGATTAAGTTTATAATACTAGCAGTCGTGGTTGGAATTTTGGCTAGTGCATCTTATCAGTTTTATCAATATAATATAAGTAATAATGAAGACGAAAAAAGTGAAGAAGACTTTTTAAATGAGGAAGAAGAGGATACAGGACTTTCTCTAATTGAGACAAGTGATAAAGTAGTAGAAAATGATGTTTCTACTATTGTGGATAATGTTATACCATCTATTGTTGCAATTAATTCTACAGTTGAGGAGAATGTAAGAGACTTTTTTGGTAGAGAGTATAGCAAAGAGGCCCAGGGTAGCGGGTCAGGATTTATTATCGGGCAAAACAAAAAGGAATTATTAATAGTAACTAATAATCATGTAATTCAAGATGCATCAAATATTGAGATTGTTTTTAATGATGGTAGTAAGGCAAATGCTTCCTTGCGTGGTAATAATGCTGTTGTAGATATAGCAGTAGTTTGTGTAAGTTTAAATGATTTGACTAAAGAAACTAAGAGCCATATTAGAACTGCTACTATTGGCAATTCTAATAACGTTCAATTAGGTGATTTGGCAATTGCAATTGGTAATGCATTAGGTTATGGCCAATCGGTTACAGTAGGATATATAAGTGCTATTAACAGGGAAGTAGATGTAGAAGGTAGGGCTATGGAGCTAATGCAAACAGATGCTGCTATTAATCCCGGTAATAGCGGTGGTGCTCTTCTTAATACTAGAGGCGAGGTTATTGGCATTAACACCGTTAAACTAATAGGTGCGGATGTAGAAGGTATAGGTTATGCGATTCCAATTTCAGAAGTACTAGAGTTAATTAACCAATTAATTAATCGAGAAGAAATTGAAGAGAGTAACCAGGCATATCTAGGAATTCAAACCCAAGATGTTACAGAAATGTATTCTAAAGGCTTTAATATGCCAATAGGGGTGTTTGTTGGTAATGTAGAAGAAGGTTCAGCAGCTGCCAGGGCAGGTATCAATAAAGGGGATATTATAACAGCTGTTAATGGCATGCCGGTGGAATCTCAACTAGACCTACTAGAAATCCTAAGATATATAGAGGCAAATTCAACTGGTACAATAACTGCATCCTCATTAGATAATGGAGAATATGTAGAAAGAACCCTAGACATTGTGTTTGATGGACGAAAATAAAAACCTATTTATTTGCAGTTGACAATTTATAGCCATATTGCTACAATTAGTAATACGATTTAACACATTAAACAGCTAACATATCTGTGAGGTGATTGAAATGAGACAAGTTGTTATATCTATATTGGTAGACAATACTGCAGGTGTTCTAAGTAGGGTGTCTGGACTTTTTAGTAGACGTGGTTATAATATTACTAGCTTAACTGTTGGTGAAACCCAAGACCCTAGTATTTCTAGAATTACTGTTGTTGTTAAAGGTGCCAATCAAATTATTGATCAAATCAAAAAACAATTAGCGAAACTAGAAGATGTAAGAGAAGTTTTTGAACTTGTACCAGGAGAATCTGTTGTAAGAGAATTGATATTAGTAAAAGTTGTGTCAAACAAAGACAATAGACAGAGCATAATAGGTCTTGCAGATATTTTCCGTGCAAAAATAGTTGATGTTTCTGCTGATTCAATGGTCATTGAATTAACAGGTGATGAATCTAAAATTAATGCATTCTTAAAACTACTAGAAGACTTTACTGTTATGGAATTAGTAAGAACAGGAATTACTGGTCTAGCAAGAGGAACAGAAGATATATAATTAGGAGGAATATTTAATGGCAAAAATCTATTACCAGGAAGATTGTAACTTATCATTATTAGAAGGAAAGACTATAGCGGTTATTGGTTATGGAAGTCAGGGACATGCCCACGCACTTAATGCAAAAGAATCTGGTGCTAATGTAATCATTGGATTATATGAAGGTAGTAAATCCTGGGCCAGGGCAGAAAAAGCTGGTTTTGAAGTGTATACATCAGCTGATGCAGCTAAAAAGGCTGATATAATAATGATTTTAATTAATGATGAAAAGCAAGCACAAATGTATAAAGAGAATATTGAGCCTAACTTAGAAGAAGGTAATGCTCTAATGTTTGCTCATGGATTTTCTGTACATTATGGACAGATTAAAGCACCATCAAATGTTGACGTTATGATGGTAGCACCAAAAGGTCCTGGTCATACTGTAAGAAGTACATACAAAGAAGGCAAGGGTGTTCCTAGTTTAATCGCTGTAGAACAAGATTCCACAGGAAAAGCTAAAGATATTGCCTTAGCTTATTCTTTAGCTATTGGTGGTGCAAGAGCTGGTGTACTTGAAACAACCTTCAAAGAAGAGACAGAAACAGACTTATTCGGTGAACAAGCAGTTCTTTGTGGCGGTGTTACAGAGTTAATGAAGACAGGATTTGAAGTTCTTGTTGAAGCTGGATATGCTCCTGAGAATGCATACTTTGAGTGTATTCACGAAATGAAATTAATTATTGACCTAATCTATGAAAGCGGATTTGCTGGTATGAGATATTCTATTTCTAATACAGCTGAATATGGTGATTATATAACTGGGCCAAAGATTATTACCAAAGAGACTAAAAAGGCTATGGAAGATGTTCTAAAAGATATCCAAAATGGTGTATTTGCTCGTGATTGGCTACTTGAGAATCAAGTAGGTAGCCCAAACTTTAATGCTAAGAGAAAGAACGAATCAGAGCATGAACTAGAAGTAGTAGGTAAAGAACTTCGTAAGATGTTTACCTGGA
>CAZOSE010000048.1:0-2033 GCA_964582385.1 uncultured Lachnospiraceae bacterium | reverse complement strand
GTAAGCTATATCAAATTAAATTGATATAGCTTACTTTTTTTATATCTATTTTAAATGATTAGTCTAGGTCATATAACCAACCTGCATCATCATCCAATTCCATTGTAAACAGCCTTCCATTATCCTTAATATTTTTAGTTTCGTGGTATTTAAAGGCTAGCTCACCATTTGGCATGGTTCCAAGGATTTCTATTTTACCAGTAGGATGAGATAAGCAATACCTAAATGACTTACCTAATCCATTTTGTATACTTTTTGCACCTTCTACAATTTCAATACCGCGTTTTAGTGGTATTTGGAAGTTACTCTTAACCCCTGTAACAGGTCTACATTGGAATACATAGTATGGGGTAATTCCTATTGATGTTAGAGATTTGAATAAGTCGGCTAAAACTTCTGGACTGTCATTAATTCCCCCTAAGAGGACGGTTTGATTCCTTACGGATACGTTAGCATCAAGAAGAGCTCTTATAGCCTTCTTGGCTTCATCTGTTACTTCCTTCGGGTGGTTGAATTGAGTCACAACCATAAGATGTTTTTTCTTGCCATATTCCTTTAAAATTTCAAGTAGTTCCTTATCTTCTGATATTCTAGAAGGAAGAACAACCGGCGTCCTTGTACCAAAGCGAATAAAGTCTAAATGAGGAATATCAGTTAAACCTTCTAAGTATTTCTTTAAAACACTATTAGAATTAACAAAAGAATCCCCTCCTGAAATTAAAATATTACTGATTTCATCATGTTCTTTTATATAGGCTACTATATCATCTAAGTGGTCTACAACTTCCTCAGTGCTTAGACCTACTAAACGTTTTCTAAAACAGTGGCGGCAATACATAGCACATTTATTAGTGGAAAGAATTAATGCTGTCTGTGCGTATTTGTGCTGCAGACCTGGTAGTATTGTATTGTCTCCTTCACCGCTAGTATCAAAACTACCATCTCTATTAAACTCATATGTAGACGGAATACTCATTTTCATTATGGGGTCATTAGGGTCATCAAAATCAATCAGCGAATAATAATATTCGGGAATTAGCATGGGATACTGATCGAGTAAGTCATTCATTTCCTTTACTTGTTCATTATCAAGTCCTAGTTTGCTTGAAATATCTTCTGCTTTTTTATAAATCATATTTACTCCTTTTGTTTTTGTTTACTAGTTGCACACACATATATATATGTGTTTGTATATATAGGATAGCAAAAAACAGAAAAAAAATCGAGGGCGAATATTTGAATTTTAATAGCTAAATAAAAAAAAGCACCAGTAAAGGTGCTTTTTGATGTTAAAATAACAATTAATACCAACCATTTGCATTCCAGAATTTTAATGCTTGCTGCCATGAACCATAACGTTTAGCAACATAATTTTCTACAACACGTTCTTGGTTTTCTGGGGAGTGATCACCACCTAGATAGCTTTTGTTAAGTTGGTAACGGCCAATATATTTACCATTTCGTGCATTGTAATTGCCACCTGATTCTCTACGAGCAATTTCTTCCTTTGCTGCATGTTCACTAGCACCGTGGCTGATTTTGTTTGATGCTGAGTTACTTGAAGATGCTTTACTAGTAGATGAGGACTTTTTGGCGGCAGCTTTTTGCTGTGACTTCTTCTTAGCAGCGGCTTTTCTTGCAGCCTCTTCCTCGGCAGCCTTCTTCTTAGCGGCAGCTTCAGCAGCTTTTCTTTCAGCTTCTTCTTTTTGTTTTCTAATTATTTCTTGTTCTTCTTCTATGGAAATGGCCTGTTCAAATGAAACTGATAAATCTGCATATTCTCTTGATACAAAGCCTACAATATCATCTTTAGTTATTGAAACTTTAACCCAGTTACCAGTTACTTCAGTTACAGTATACTTTTCATTCTCATATACAACTGTAAGAACTTGTGCTTCTTCGTTAGCTTCTTGTCTAACATTAAGTCCGTCTACAGTGATTGTAGCTCTTAGATTACCCTTACTTTCAATTACCTGATCTTTAGTTAAGTCCGTATTCAGGTAATCACTAGTAACATATCCCTTTACACTACC
>CAZOSE010000047.1:296-12106 GCA_964582385.1 uncultured Lachnospiraceae bacterium | reverse complement strand
TTGGATGAATATTATAAAAAAAATCTTGAGGGAGCGTTGGAAGTAGGAATAAAAGTAGGTGTATATTTTTTCTCCCAAGCTATAACTGTTGAAGAAGCAGTGGAAGAAGCTGAATTTGTTTATGATCAAATAAAAGAATATGATATTACATATCCTGTTGTCTTTGATACAGAAGAAATTAAGAACGATGAAGCTAGAACTGATGGTTTAACTGTTGAGGAGTTAACTAAGATAACCATAGCATTTTGTGATAAGGTAAAAGAGTGGGGCTACTCGCCTATGATTTATGCAAATGCAAAATGGTTAACAACCAAACTAGACCTAAGGCAATTACAAGAATATGAAATATGGTATGCTGATTACCAAGAACAACCAATCTATCCTTATAAATATAGAATTTGGCAATATACAGAGACAGGAACAGTAGCTGGAATTGATGGATATGTAGATTTAAATGTATGTTTTGATGATTATTAATTATGTAATAGAATTTTTTCGATCTGGAATAATATTAATATTTCTAACATTTAACTCCCCACTTAAAAGGTGATTTTCAAGGTAATGGACTTAGTGTCCCACTTGAAATAATACTGCCTTTCCAGTGAGGAGTTTTGTTTTTGAACATTTCTTAACATAAAGAAGAGGAACTTATTTAATATCCCTTACTACAAACTCTCTTTTTTCAGGGCATCTAAAATATTCTCGTTCTTTATCTTTCTCATGGAATACATCATAGATATAAATACTACCAAAAACACACTAAAGACACTGATTATTATACTTCTAATAGGCAGATAAAAGTCCGTATCTAATCCTTGTTGAATACTTAAATATATAAGATAAGTAACAAAAGTAGAAGCTGGTATTCCATAAAGCAATGCTTTTAATCCATAAAAGATACATTCAAAGTTTAGCATTTTGTGAAAGCTGCGGTTTGTCATACCAACAGATTTTAACATAGCGAATTCTCTTCTTCTTAAATTAATGTTTGTAGTTATAGTATTAAAAACATTTGCTATAGTAATTAGGGACATTAGAATAATGAACCCATAGGCAAAAACATTCAAGATTGTAATAATATTACGATTATCCTCTACTCGTTCTGCAACATTATAGATATTGTCACTATTAAGGTCTGCATCTTCTAATATCTTTTCAATATCACTTGTAACAGCAGAAGGATCATCTGACTTAAAGTACATGTTATACCCAGTGTTCCATTCCAAATCCTTCATATGACTTTCTGATCTTGAGATTACACTATCATCTAGAATTAATTGAAATTCATTGCCATAACTATAATCCTCAATACCTATAGGTGTAGTTTGGGCAAAGGCACCGAAAGTGATAGGTACTTCATTAACTTTATCTTCATCGTCATACCTTCTAATATTTATTGTAGTATTAGATTCATCTTTAAATATATTAGTATTAACATACCTTCCTTGATCAGGGTCGAAATAATGTTGCTTGTCAATTACAACTGCCTTGATTTCATTAGGATCTTGGAAGTCCTCTAGTTTTAAGTTTAATTCTTTAATATACTCTACAAAGCTTTCATGATCTAGTCTATTAACATGTATATTGATTAGCATACCGTCTTCTTCCATAACTAAACCTTGATCAAGCATTTTAGTATAATAGCTAGTTTCAATTAAATCTTTATTGATTGTACTATGAACATATCCGGTAGATACTATTGAACTGTTTTGTATACGATCCAAGTTAGCAATGTCTTCATAAGCTTTTTTATGTTCAGGACTCACACTTTCATTATTATATACTGTGTATACTATATCGAAATTATAATCTTCATATACATCCTCTACACTATCTGTTAGATACATAGAAAATGAAGAAGCACTAATGAATAATAAAACACTTATAAAGAGTGAGATTACTGTACTACGATAACGTTTTTTATTACGTTTTAAGTTTTTTAGTGCAAAGTCTCCTTCGATTCCAAAGATGATTCTAGTTAAATGTGAGGTTTTAACTCCTTTTGCTGTTAGTTTAATATCTGAATTCTGCCTTACTGCATCAATGGCAGAGAGCTTTTTCGCACGTTTTGCTGGGATATAAGCAGAAATCAATATAGTAACTAAACTAAGAATTATAGCTATAATTATCGATGGTATGGAAACTGAAAGAGTAAGTTCAATTGGAATATCCAAATTGAGTACTTTTATAAAATTATCTTTTAGTTTATATAAAGTAATACCAATTCCTAGGATACCTGAGGCGATTCCTATTGGAATACCAATAGCTGCAATAAATAGGGCTTCAAATAGTACTGAATTAATTAATTGTTTCCTTGTTGCACCAACACTAGATAGTAGTCCAAACTGCTTCTTTCTTTCACTAACTGAGATGGAGAAAGAGTTATAGATTAAAGATATAGAACCAACCATAATTAGGGCCATAACTATACTAGCTAGTCCGTAGAGTACACCATTAAAACCATCAAGATCACTTATACCTTGAGATCTAAGAACATCATAATTAAAGACAGAGTTTTCAATATTGTATTTATTTTGATAATCAAATTCTAATTCATATGTTTTGCTAGGTTTTTTAAAATTCAGATATAAGGAAAGTTGCTGGTCCTCGCCTGAATCCAAGAAACTATCTCCAAGATTAGTTATTATGCTGTAGCCAGGATAGGAAAAACCTTCAATTTCATGGGGAAGGCGATGGCTAATTCCTACAATAGTAAAGTTTCTACTTCCTTCAGCTATGAATTCTTCAGACTGACCATCGTCCTCATGATTAAAAGAATAATGCTGCTTTAGAAGATGGCCGTCTACATAACGCTGGCCAACTTCAAGGTCTAGTTTCTCACCAAGTTTATACTCCACTCCCCCATTGGAATGAATGTGCTCTGAAATTACTACTTCATCACTGTTTTCAGGCAAGCGTCCTTCTATTAAATTAATAGGTAGGATTTCACTAGCCTTCTTATCAATTTCTATAATATGAAGATAAGGTTTATATTCATTCACTCCACCTTCCAAAATTGAATAACCACCACTTCTTACTACTGATATGTCTTTTAACATATCATCCTCTATAATATCTTGATATGAACTTGCTTCGTCTATGTCAATCCTTAAATGCCAATCACCAGTTCTTGCTATAGAGTAATTAAGTAGATAATTTTGAATACTAGATGCAAAGGTAGTTACTGCAGTAATCATAGCTGCAGATAATATTACTCCAATTATTGTGACAATAGTTCTTGTTATGTTGTTTTTTAATCCTTTCAAGGTGACTTGACTCATGATATTCATTGGCGAATCACCTCGTCTTTAGCAATTTTACCATCTTCTATACTTATAATACGATCTGCTTGAAGAGCAATCTTATCATCATGTGTAATAAGAATTAATGTTTGGTTATACATTTGATTGTATAGCTTTAATAAGTTAACTATTTCTTCACTGTTTTTACTATCAAGGTTACCAGTTGGTTCATCAGCAAGTACAATAGCAGGATTATTGATAAGGGCACGACCAATAGATACCCTTTGTTGTTGACCTCCTGACAGTTGATTTGGTAAATGATTAAGTCTACCTTCAAGTCCTAAGGTTGTAATAATTTCTTTTAGATGTTCCTTGTCTATAGGCCTACCATCTAATAAAAGTGGTAAATTTATATTTTCTTCTACATTTAATATAGGAATTAAATTATAGAATTGGTATATTAAGCCGATTTGTCTACGTCTAAAGATTGCAAGTTTAGATTCATTTAGACTATAAATATCTGTCTCATCTATCATTACTTTTCCGGATGTTGGTGTATCTACCCCTCCTAGAATGTGAAGTAAAGTAGACTTACCAGAACCAGATGGTCCAATTACTGCTACAAACTCTCCTTTATTAACAGAAAAAGAAACTTTATCAAGGGCTGTAACTGCTGTTTCTCCCTTTCCGTAAGTTTTTGTTAGATTTTCTACTCTTAAAATTTCCATTATGCGCCTCCTAAAATTTATTCAACTACTAATGTTAAGTTGATTCTAAAAATAGTATACTCCTTTAAGATGACTATTGGGTGACTATAATTATTACAATATTGTCACTTTTAAAAGTATTATAAATATCATACATAAGAAGTCAAGGCCTACAGAAACCTGTAAGCCTTGATTATTAGCATAAATTTTATTATATTATTGTCTAGAATGAGCTATTCTAGCTGCAGCAGCACTAGCAATTCCAGCGACTATATCATCTAGAAATGTGTTTACTCCATTTTTCTTACCTTCATCTAAAGCTTTGATTATACCAACCTTTTGTTTATCCAAGTATCCAAAGTTAGTTAGGCCAATAGTTCCATATACATTAACTATTGAAAGTGGAATTACCTCATCTATACCGTACAGGCCATCATCAGTTTCTACTATTGTTTGTAGTGGTTCAGGAAGTAGTTTCTTCTCAGCTAATTCATCAAGGGCTATCCCTGTTAGAATAGCATGTGCTACCTCTCTTTTCCTTAATACCTGCTCTATATTATCAATACATTCTTCTATAGATAAATCCGGAAGATATTCTCTTTGTAATTCCAATACAATATCTGCTATATCAGCTAGCTCTACACCTCTGTTTTTAAGTTGTTCTATAGATATTTCCCGTAACTCTTTCTCTTTCATAATATCCTACACTCCTTTATTTAATCTAAAGCAAGATTAATTTTCACTATATATAAAACTGATAATTATCCTAAAGCTATTACTTAAAACAATTGCTTAAATCCATTACATTAACTATATCACCTTTATATTAAGGTGTAAATCTTAACCTTAATTTTGCTATGAAATATTAACTTAGTAAATACGCTATAACAACTAAACTTATACCAACAACTTTTGTAAAAAAACATGGCTTAAATGGTAAAATATGTTACAATAATTATAATATATACAAACATATTCATTGATAAACCTTATAAAGGCTTATGGCACGTGAATCACAAAATAAAAGTATAAGGGGTTGTACTATGAGTGTAGATGAGGATAAGAACAATAATATCAACAAAAGAAAGCTGATTACTTTTATAGTTTCTACTATTTTAGTTTTACTTATACTTTCTGTTATCTACGGCATGAATTACTACAGGAAAGAGTTAATAGAAAGGGATTTACATAATTCTAGGGAGGATATTAAAACATATACAAAACACTTTGCCCTTATCCTAGATAATTTAGACAGTCCATTTGGAGAATCTATTTATGGCGGTGGTAAGGCAAAAGGTGATGAGTTAGAAATATATGTAGAAAACTTTGGAGACAATCTTCATTTTAACTACTCGATTAATGAACGTTTAAAGATGGCAATTGCTTCTGGTGTAGATGGAATTATTGTACAGGCCAATGGAGATGAGGAAACCAGCAAATATATTAATCAAGCGGTAGAAGAGGGAATACCTGTTGTAACTATTTTAGATGATGCACCTATAAGTGACAGAATAAGTTTTGTAGGGGTTAACCAGTACCAATTAGGCAAATATTACGGTAACCAGATTCTAAAGAGTGTTAGTGAAGTTGATAATGGGTTAATAAAAGTTATTGTCTTACTTGGTGCAAATGAGAAGGATAAGGGTTCAGACATTATATTCTCTGGTATAAAGGACTCCTTGTCTAAAGATAAGATTGAGATCGAGCCAATTGCAATTGATAGACAAAGTGCTTTTAGTTCGGAAGAGACAATACATAAGATTATTATGGATAAGGAAGGGACGCCTAATATAATTATCTGCTTAAATCAAGCAGATACAGTAAGTGCTTATCAGACTATAGTTGACTACAACATGGTAGGAAACATTGATATTATAGGATATTACAATTCAGAAGTTATACAACAGGCAATTGATAAGAACATTATTGACTCTACAATTGTCATTGATACAAAACAGATGGGTGAATACAGCGTTGAAATGTTAAATGAATATTTATCATCAGGTATTATAAGTGAATATATATCTATAGGGATAGATATTGTGGAATAATTAAGCCGAAAGGAATCCTAATAAGCAATGAAAAAAAAGATATCACAAAAGATAAAAGATATGTCCATAGGTACCAGGCTAATTATATTATTTCTTACAATTGCATCTGCCACATACGGTGTAAATATGTATATGTATTGGAATGTCAACAAGTCTATCTCTACTATAGATTATATATATGTTAGTAATGCAAATCTAAATGAGTTAACTAAGGTTTTAAGTGATGTTCAAAAATATATGTATGAATATTTAAACACTAAGAGCTCAGATGCCCTTACCAACTATTATATAAATTATGAAAAGTATAGTAACCTTGTCTATGAACTAAATGATACTATAACAGATAGAGAAATTGATTTGATGGAAAGAAAGATCCGTAATATGTCACTAAAATATCTAGAGGGGTCTAACACAACTATACAAGCCAAAAGAGGAAGAAATATTGAAAAGTATAAAGAAAAGTTTGAAGAAGTTAGTGAACTATACTCTTATATATATACAAACATTTACAGCTTGAATAATGAACAGTTTGTAAGGAATTCTAATAATTATTATACCCTTTTAGAGTCACTTAGGTATCTTGAAATTATGAATTTGATTATTTTGCTTGTAGTAGGCTTAATAAGTATGTTTTTAATTACGGTCATTACAAAGAATATTACTAAACCTCTTAAAAGACTTGCTAATTCTGCTAATGAGGTTGCTGGCGGGAATTTTGATATTAAATTTGATGTTCCTTTAAGTAATGATGAGATAGGGATTGTATCAAAAGCTTTCAGGAAAATGATAATTAGTATTCAAAAATATATTAAGCAAACTAAAGAGAGTATGGAATATGAATTAAAATTAAAGGAAAATGAACTACTAATGAAAAACCTTTTAAAAGATGCCCAACTAAAGTACTTACAAGCCCAGATAAATCCACATTTCTTGTTTAACACTTTAAATGCTGGAGTCCAATTAGCCTTGATAGAAGATGCAGAACAAACAGGTTTATTTATTGAAAAGACGGCTGAGTTCTTTAGATACAATATTAACAAAATAAATGAAGATGCCACTTTAGAGGAAGAAATCAAGCTTGTAGATAATTATATTTATATTATGAGTATTCGACTGTTTCAAGAGATTAATTTTACTAAGAATATTGATGAATCTTTGTTAAAAGTTAAGGTACCAAGTATGATTATACAACCTTCCATAGAAAATGCATTAAATTATGGGATTCGAGATATAGACTGGGAAGGAAGAATTGAATTAAATGTTTATCAAGAAAGGGACAAAATCTGTATTAGTATTTTCGATAACGGGAATGGGATAAGTAAAGAAGTACTAGATGATATTATGAATAGCCAACCTACAGAGGCAGACCTTGAAACTAATTCAAATGGAATAGGACTTAAGAATGTAATAAGTCGTTTAAAACTTTACTTTGATGATGATAATGTTTTTAATATTTATAGTTCTGGTAAAGGAAAAGGTACAGAAGTTAAAATTACTATACCATTAGAAAATAAACTTGACCATATTGTTTAGATAAAAGGGGTATGTATGAGGGAGAATAATTATAGAGTATTAATTGCAGATGATGAAGGAATCGTAGTAGAGTCACTATCTCTAATAATAAAGAGAAACTTTGGTGGTAAGTGTCTTATAGAAAGTGCAAAAACAGGTAGACAGGTTATTGAAAAAGCAGAGGCTTTTAGGCCGGATATAGTTTTTATGGATATTCATATGCCTGGTATCAATGGAATTGATGCTATAAGAGAAATTAAAAGGTACAATAAAACAATAGTTTTTATAGTAATATCAGCTTATGATAAATTCACCTATGCTAAAGAAGCACTTAACTTAGGTGTAATTGAATACCTTATGAAACCAACCAATAAAGACAAAATCATATTGACTTTAGAAAAAGCAATAAATATTGTTGATGAAGAAAGAGAAAAAAGAAGTAGAGAATTACTAGTAAAAGAAAAGTTAAGAACGGTAATTCCAATAATTGAAAATGGAATGATATACTCTATATTATTTCAAGAGATTTACCCTGTGGAACTAGTTAATTTTAAGAATTTGCTAGGAATATCTTGTGACTACGGATTTGTGATTGTAATTCAATATGGGGACTTAGATGAAGAGGGTATACTTATTAACCCTGTAGGAAATAGTGTAAAAGCTCAAGGATTCTATCCTGCATTGCAAGAAATCACAAAAGAGTATTTTGCGAATGGTGTGATTGGGCCTATCATGGTAAATCAGGTTGTTGTAGCAGTCCCAAGGGATAAAACAGAAATCAGTTATAATGATAGAATTAACATAATTGATAAGGCCAGAAAATTAAACAGAAAGCTTAAAGATCATATTGATGCTGATTTTAGAATAGGGATAGGGTCTGTTAAAAAGCTTGATGACTTATCTGTATCTTATAGACAAGCAGTGCATATACTTAAACAGAACAAAGGAAAGGTTGTACATATAAAGGATATTTCAAAGTGTTCAAAGCCAGCAGATGATTATCCAGAGCAAATAAAGAAAGACCTTATTGGGACCCTAAAAACAGGAGACCTAGCTAGGATAAAAATTGAAAGTGAAAACTATATAGATTGGCTTATTGCAAACTATAAGGATCTTAATGTAGATATTTATTCGAAAGTATATGAGATGCTGCTTTATTTTGAGAATGCAGCCTATGATATAGGAATTAGCAGTTATAATTATATTAATAGGGGTAACTACTTAAAGAAACTACTGGAAATGGATTCGAATTCAAGCCTTAAGCAATATTTTTTAGAAAGAGTTGTTAAAATATCTACAAGCATAATTTGTCAAAAAGAGACGGAAACAAATTGTATTATATTAGAATCAAAGAACTATATTTCTAAAAATTATCATCGGGATATTTCCCTAGATGATGTATCTAGGGAAGTAGATATTAGTCCATATTATTTTAGCAAGTTGTTTAAAGAGGAAACGGGAGAAAACTTTATTGATTATTTGACTAATGTACGTATTAATGAAGCTAAAAAGATACTACAAAGCAAAAGAACAAGTATTAAAGAGATTTGCATAGATGTAGGTTATAGTGATCCTAATTACTTTAGTCGGATCTTCAAAAAACACACAGGTAAGACTCCAACTGAATTCAGAGAGCAAATGTTTTAAGGGGGAAGTATGAGAAGAAGATTTTTTGCTTTGCTTATTATTATAATTTTAGGAGTTATGTTAGTAGGATGTGGTAAAGATACACAAGTTACCGATGGGGAAGTTGTAGGGCAGGACGATAGGATTCAGATTGGAGTTACTTTTGAATCCTATGTAATAGAAAGATGGCAAAGGGACCGGGATGTATTTGTTTCCACAGCAAATGAGTTAGGAGCAGATGTTAATGTTCAAACAGCAAGTGGCAGCCTAGAAGAGCAGATTGGACAAATAGAATATTTTATTGAAAAGGGTATGGATGTAATTGTTATTATTGCAGCAGATTCGGACTCATTGGCCCAGGCAGTTCAATCAGCAAAAGATAAAGGTATTAAAGTAATTGCTTATGACAGGCTAATAAAGGATGCCGATGTAGATTTATACATTTCTATAGATAGTGAAGTAGTAGGTAAGCTAATGACAGAAACATTGATTAGCAATATACCAGATGATGGAAACTTATCTATAATTTTAGGACCTCACACCGATTACAATGTAATATTACTAGAAAAAGGAATACAATCTGTGCTAAACAAAACTAAGCATGAAGTTATTTATAAAGGCTATGCAGAAGGGTGGCTTGCTGAGGAAGGCTTTACTGCTGTAAATGAAACTTTATCAATTACCAAAAGATTAAATGGCATTATATGCGGTAATGATGATATAGCAAATCAGGCAATACGAGCCCTATCGGAACACAGACAAGCAGGAAAGGTTGCTGTGGTAGGCCAAGATGCTGACTTAATTGCTTGCCAGAGAATAGTTGAAGGAATTCAAACTATGACAGTATATAAGCCAATAGAAAAGCTTGCTACTATGGCAGCGGAGTATGCAGTAAAGCTAGGACGTGGTGAAGATATAGCTACAGATGGTACAGTTTTTGATGATACATATAATGTGCCATGTATAAAATTAGAACCTATAGCAGTTACAAAAGAGAATATTGATGAAGTAATTATAGATAGTGGCTTTCATTTGAGAGAAGATGTGTATTTGAATTCTAACAAATAGCATTTATTTGATAGAGTAAATGCTAGATAATAACCTAATAACATAAGGCAAACAAAAAGTTATAGACATTGACAAGTTTGTGCTAGCTCTTTTATGTAATAATTAAATTGTAAAAACAAATTATATAAAGGAGGGTTTTTAAGTGGGAAAAAGGATACTATCTGTAATACTACTAATTGTACTAAGTTTATCACTACTAGCATGTGGCGGGGATACCGAGGAAACGGGAAAAGATCCAAGTGATGGTGGAAGTGAACCTACAGTTGCTACAAAAGAGAAAGAACCAGAGTCTACCAAACCAGTAGAGGATGAGGTCGATAAAGGTAAAATTAAAATAGGTGTAGCAATGCCTACAAAAGATTTGCAACGTTGGAATCAGGATGGTTCTAACATGAAATCAGAGTTAGAAGCAGTTGGATATGAAGTTGACCTCCAGTATGCAAACAATGAAATAGCTACACAACTTTCTCAAATTGAGAATATGGTAACAGGTGGTTGTAATGCTCTAGTAATAGCTTCTATTGATGGAAGTTCACTAGGAACAGTACTTGAAAAAGCAGCTGAAGCAGGAATACCTGTAGTAGCTTATGACCGTCTACTTATGGAATCAGAAGCAGTTAATTATTATGCAACATTTGACAATTATATGGTTGGAACTATCCAGGGCGAATTTATTAGAGATCAACTAGACTTAGATAATTCAGAAGGCCCATACAATATCGAACTATTCACTGGTTCTCCAGACGATAATAATGCTCGTTTCTTCTTTGGTGGAGCAATTGATACTCTTCAACCTTATATTGATGAAGGCAAACTTGTAGTTACCTCAGGTCAACAAAAATTTGAAGAAGTAGCAACTCTTAACTGGTCTACAGAAGAAGCTCAAAAGAGAATGGAAAATCTTATTACTGCTCATTATGCAGGAGATACAAAGTTAGATGCAGTGCTTTCTTCTAATGATTCAGTAGCAAACGGTATAACAAATGCATTATTGGCAGGCGGATATACAGCTGAGAATTTCCCTATCCTAACAGGACAAGATTGTGATATTACATCTGTAAAAAATATAATTAGTGGAACGCAGTCTATGTCTATATTCAAAGATACTCGTACATTAGCAACTCAAGTAGTTGAAATGGTTAATGCAATTGTTGATGGCAAAGAAGTTCCAGTAAATGATAATGAGACTTATGACAATGGTACTGGAATTATCCCTACTTTTCTATGTGAACCAGTATTTGCTGATATTGATAATTACAAAGAATTATTAATTGATTCAGGTTACTATACAGAAGATCAACTTCAATAGATTAAATGGACTAATTTGTAAAATTTATAATAGGCGGGCTATATTATGTCCGCCTATTAAAGGTTAGGAGGAGCCAGATTGTCAGGACATATCTTAGAAATGAAGAATATTACTAAACTTTTTCCAGGTGTTCGTGCACTGGACAGGGTTAATCTTCAGGTAAAAGAAGGAGAGATTCATGCATTAGTTGGAGAAAATGGAGCCGGTAAGTCCACTCTAATGAACGTTTTAAGTGGCATACATCCCTTTGGAAGTTATGAAGGAGAAGTCTTTTATAAGGGAGAAGAGTGTAAGT
>CAZOSE010000047.1:0-286 GCA_964582385.1 uncultured Lachnospiraceae bacterium | reverse complement strand
AAAGGAATAAAAGATAGTGAGGGAAAAGGAATTGTAATTATTCATCAAGAACTAGCCTTAATTCCATATTTAACAATTGGAGAGAATATATTCTTAGGGAATGAAAGAGGAAAAGCTTTAGCAATTGACTGGGAAGAAACTTATCAAAAATCCGATGAATTATTAGAAACAGTGGGTCTTCATGAATCATCCAAAAATCTAATAAAGGATATTGGGATTGGTAAGCAGCAAATGGTAGAAATAGCAAAAGCATTAGCAAAAGATGTAAAACTATTAATATTAGATG
>CAZOSE010000046.1:11459-12521 GCA_964582385.1 uncultured Lachnospiraceae bacterium | reverse complement strand
ACCTCCTTAAGAACATCTATTAATTTATCAATATCTTCCTTTGAGTTCATTTCTGTAGCACACCATATAATATCTGTATCGCTAATTGGATAGCCTCCTAGTATTCCATGCTTTTCTAAGGCTTCCATCTTTTTATAAGCATTACCACTACTTCTAGTAACAAATTCATTGAAGAACTCGCCATCATATTGCATCTTAAAGTCAGGCAGTTCACATAATCTTTCTGCCAAATAATGAGCCTTTGACATAGAAAGTGTGGCTACTTTCTCAAGACCTTTTTCACCCATAGAGCTTAAGTAAACACTTGCTGTCATGGCACATAAGGCTTGGTTTGAACAGATGTTACTTGATGCCTTTTCTCTACGTATATGTTGTTCTCTTGCCTGAAGAGTAAGAACAAAAGCCCTTCTTCCTTCACTATCAGTAGTTTCACCAGCTATCCTACCTGGTAATCTCCTTGCATTTTTGCTAGTGGTAGCCATAAATCCTAGATATGGTCCTCCAAAGGACAGGGATAGCCCAAGGGGTTGACCTTCTCCTACTGCAACATCAGCCCCATATTCCCTTGGAGTTTTGTATAAACCTAAAGAGATTGGATTGGAACTAATAATATAATAACCTTTATATTGTTTTGCTATCTGGCCAATTTTACTACAATCTTCTATTTGACCATAATAATTTGGCTGCTGAACTAAAACGCTAGAAACTTCTTTATCCATCAAGTTCTCTAACTCTTCTAGATCTGTTTTTCCTTCCTTAGAAGGGATTAATATAATTTCACAATCAATTCCCATACAATATGTCTTGATTGTTTCTAGAATTTGTGGATTAACAGTTTCTGATATAAGTATTTTTCTTTTTTTACGCTCTAAACACATAAGGACAGCTTCAGCTGCTGCTGTCATTCCATCATAAACAGAAGCGTTAGAAACATCCATTCCTGTTAATTCACAAACTAATGTCTGATATTCAAAAATGGATTGTAAAACCCCCTGACTAATTTCTGCTTGATATGGTGTATAGGCGGTAACAAATTCCTCTTTAGATGTTATATGTTTTACA
>CAZOSE010000046.1:0-11449 GCA_964582385.1 uncultured Lachnospiraceae bacterium | reverse complement strand
CATCCTCTAAAAATCGACCCAAAAACTTGGTTCTTAGATGCTATTTTAGACATCTTATTCTTAACTTCTAGTTCTGATAAGCCTTTAGGAATATTTAACTCACTGGTAAGTTTAATTTCATCTGGAACAATGGTATATAGTTCTTCAATGCTTTTTGCACCAATTAAGTCAAGCATTGCCTTCCTATCTTCATTTGTATTTGGAACATAAGAGCCCATATTATGCCTCCTCACGGATTAACTCATCATACTCTTCTTTCGTTAATAGATCTTCTATATCAGTTATTTCATCAACTTCAATGAGCCAAGCTTCTAATGGACTTTCATTTACTAGTTCAGGATGGTTGAGTAAATCTTCGTTAACTGCTGTAATTACTCCTGTTACAGGACTAAAAACATCTGAAACTGCCTTAACTGACTCAACATCTGCAAAGCTTTCTTCTACTTCTACCTCATCATCAACTTCTGGTAAATCTATAAATACCAAATCTCCAAGTTCTTCAACTGCATATTCTGTAAGTCCAATTCTTACTTTATCTTCTTCTAGAAATTCTACCCACTCATGGGATTTTGAATATTTTAAATTTTGTGCCATATTATTATTCTCCTTCTTAAATATATTTAGTTTGATTTAATTGCGAAACTAATAAACTTAATTGTTTTTATAGTTAATATAATCTTATCTACACGCTTTCTAATTGTCAATAATTAATAATAGATATGCTAAGTTATGGTCTTTTATAGAATGGAAGTTCAACTATCTCTCCCTCAATTAGCCTTTTCCTAACTTGTACTTGAACTTTTGTACCTGGTTTAGAGTAATCTCTATCTACATAAGCCATAGCTGCTGCAAAACCTAGATAAGGAAGATGAGTACCTGAAGTAGTTATTCCTATTTCCTCATCATCAAAGAAGACCTTACAATCTTCCCTTGCAATACCTCTTTCTGTGATTTTAATTCCTACTCTTTTAAGCTTAGCCTGTCCCATTTCCTCTAATGCCTTCTTACCGATAAAGTCATCTTTGTTCATTTTTACTGTAAAGGATAAACCTGCTTCAATTGGTGTAATATCTTCATTTAGTTCATGGCCATATAGGGGCATTCCTGCTTCTAGTCTTAGTGTATCCCTAGATCCAAGACCACAAGGAATCAAACCATAATCTTTGCCTTTGTCTAAAAGTTCATTCCATATAGTTCTTGCATCTTCTGGCTTACAGTAAATCTCATAACCTAATTCTCCAGTATAACCTGTCATAGAAACAAAAGCATCACATCCTGCAACCTTTCCATTAGGTGTAAATGTATAGTATTTCTTTGGAATCTGGCTATCATCCATTAATTTTGACAATACACTATGGGAGTTTGGTCCTTGTACTGCAATCAGGGCTGTTTCATCAGATATATCCGTAATCTTCACATTGCCATGCTCTTCCTTCTTCATCCACTTATAGTCTTTTTCTTTGTTTGAGGCATTAACTACAAATAAATATTTCTTACTATTAAAACGATATATCAAAAGATCATCAATAACTCCTCCCTTGTCGTTACAAAGAAGAGTGTATTTTACTTGACCATCATGCATTTTACTGCAATCATTTGTTACTAACTTTTGAATATACAAAAGGGCATCTTCACCTTCTACTAATATCTCTCCCATATGGGAAACATCAAATATTCCAACTTCTTTCCTAACAGCTAAATGTTCAGTTACAAGTCCTGTTTCATACTGTACTGGTAGTAAGTAACCTGCAAAAGGAACTATTTTACCATTTCCTTCTACATGGCAATCATAAAGCGGCGTTTTCTTTTCCATAATAAATTACCCCCTAATTTAAAAATATCGTGTGAAAATTTCACTGTCTTTTAATAGATCTTCTATTGTATTAAAACCTATTCGTTCTAATAATTCAATTACATACGGATTGTCTATAGGTGTTTCGTAACTAGCCTTATCTCCATATTTGTTAACATTTTCTCTTCCTTTTTCTGTGTCAATTATTCTCCTTGGTCCACCAACACATCCTCCTTCACATCCCATACCCTCAAAGAAGTTTGCCTTACTTTCTCCAGTCTTAATCTTTTTTATTAATGCCCTACATCCTGGTACCCCATCTGCTTGTTCAGTACGAATTGATATTTCCCTTTTAGGATTAATTTTTTCAAGAGTTCTTGAAACGGCCTCACTAACACCACTTGTTCTAGCATAGATTCTCCCCATTTTAGATGAATGGTCTCTTTCGCTTTCTATGCAAGTAGCAGGATTAATTTCTGTAAGATCAAATAAATCCTTCATTTCTTGAAAAGTTAAAACATGGTCTACTGCATCTTTTATATCCTCCTCCCTAGCCTCTGCCTTTTTTGCGATACAAGGGCCTATAAAAACAGTCTTTGCATCAGGATGGATATGCTTTACAGTTCTTCCACTAGCAACCATAGGAGAAACCGAGCCTGGTACATGGGGCATTAATTCATTGTATATCTTCCTTATCATGGCAATCCAAAGGGGACAACAGCAGCTTGTAAGCTGAAAATCATTATCAGTAACTATATTCTTATCAAATTCTAATGCTTCTTTTAGGGTCAATATATCTGCAAATAAAGCAACTTCAAGCATTCCATCAAAACCTAGTTCCTTAAAGGCAGTTCTTAGCTTCCCTGGATTTACCTCTTGACTAAACTGCCCAATAAAGGCAGGTGCTACAAGTGCGTATACAGGCCCTTTTGAGCATTTTAATGAGTAAAGAGTAGGAAGAACATCCTTGTTTTCTATAATATTATTTGATTCGCAATTGTCTATACAGGCTGCACAACCAGTGCATTTGTCTTTATCTATATAAATTTTTCCATCTTCATCCTTTGATATGGCATCAAATATACATTCTACTATACATTTTTCTTTGCCATCATCACATGAACAAGTTTTTTCCATAATTACTGGTGGATATTTTTCTGGATTTAACAAACAATCTATATGGTGAGCGTCATATTCTGGCTTTATCTCTGGTCTTTGACCTGTTTTAATACTTTCCTCTAATATATTATAGTATAATTCTTCAAATGTCACTTTGGCCTCCTTATAATAACAAATGGCAAATTTTTTAACACTAAATAGTTATAATAAAACATTTTGAGGTTGGGTGGAACCGACCATTATATATAAATTATAACAAATTTAGGCGTAATTAATAGTTATATAGTTAAAGTTTATTTTTTATATAAACATACTCTAATATTATTTACCATTTAAGTTTAATCTAACATAATTGTTTCTTTATTTTTTTAAAAAGATATTGTAAATTAAATATTTTCTGTTACAATATGGTCAGAAACATGTTAATAAAAATTATTTAATGGAGGTTTAATTAATGAAAGCTTTTATCGATCAAGATGGTTGTCTAGCATGTGAACTTTGCACTGAAATTTGCCCTTCTGTTTTTCGTATGACAGAAGATGGTGATACTGCAGAAGTATATGTGGACGAAGTTCCAGAAGAAGATATAGCTGATGCAGAAGATGCTAGAGATAGTTGTCCTGTTGATGTAATAACTCTAGAAGATTAATTTTTATAACACTGAGGGATAATTCTCTTTCTTCATGAGAGTTATCTCTTTTTTTTTATACTTTTTTAATATTTATCATAAGTGAAATAGTGTACAATATAAGGGTGAGTAAATTCAGCTCACTATAATTACATGATAATACATTGAATATTTAAGGACATTATGTTAAGATTTACATATTATGTTTATTTTAAATTCATAGGAGGAATGCAATAATGGGCGATGACCCCGGGCAGACGAATATTCTGTCTCAACTTTTATTTTTATTATTTTTAACTTTAGTTAATGCTTTCTTTGCCGCTGCTGAGATGGCTATGGTTTCTACTAATAGCTCCAAAATTAAACGCTTAGCAGATAAAGGTAACAAAAAAGCAAAGATGGTTTTAAGATTTCAAACGGACTCAACTAAATTCTTATCAACAATCCAAATAGCTATTACTTTCGCAGGATTCTTTTCTAGTGGTTCAGCTGCAGCTAGCTTAACAGAACCTCTAGGCACTTGGCTTTATGTTTCTTTTAATGTTCCAGGTGCTAAAGAAATTGCCTTTGTTTCAGTAACCCTACTACTTGCAATGTTTACATTAGTATTTGGTGAATTAGTACCAAAAAGGGTGGCATTACACAATCCAGAAAAGTTTAGTTTGCTTTCCGTTGGAATTATTAACTTTGTAGCTGTTGTCTTTACACCACTAATTTCATTCCTAACATTTTCAACTAATTTAGTTATGAAACTGCTTAGGATGGATGAAGATGATGCAGATGAAAAAGTTACAAGAGAAGAAATAAAATCATTAATTAGAAGGGGACAAGCAACCGGCACCCTAGAACCTAAAGAAGTAGAGATGATTAATTCAGTTATTGAATTTAATGATAAACTTGCAAGAGAAGTAATGACGCCAAAAGTTAATGTTTTTTCAATTGACTACTTACAACCTATAGACAATTATTTGCCTGAACTAACACAGATTAAATACTCCCATGTTCCTGTATATGAAGATGATATTGATAATATCATTGGTGTGCTGCAAACAAAAGACTTCCTTAAAGCAGCAATTAAAGATGGCTTTGAAAATGTAGATATTAAATCTCTACTAGTAGAACCATATCTTGTTCCAGAAAGTAAAAATGTCGGTGAACTCCTTAAAGAAATGCAAATTTCAAAGGTCCACTTTACACTACTAATTGATGAGTTTGGTGGTTTTGCCGGAATTGTTTCACTAAAAGACCTTGTAGAAGAAGTAATGGGTGATTTGGAAGATGAACACATTGATTCAAAGGTTCAAAAAATCGACAATGCAACTTATATTGTAGATGGTTTAATCACTATAGATGAGTTAAATGACAAGCTTAATCTAAATCTATCCTCAGAAAACTATGATACTTTAACTGGATATTTAATAGATATAATAGGTTATATTCCAAAGGAAGACGAAGACCCAACTGTTGAAGTAGATAACCTTGTTTTTAAAATAGAAAGCATAAAGAAAAAGCGTCTAAATAAGGTGAAAATATATATAGGACACGACAATACAAAAGACAATAAGACAGATCATATATGAGAAATGTAAATTACTTAAAGACACTAACCTACGGATAGCTTTAATTAATCCAAGCAAAGATATTTAAGTGGTTTTAGTAAAATAGCTACCCTTGTCAATTAGGCAAGAGTAGCTATTTTTAAATCTCAAGAGTAACTGTCTTTTTATCTCTTTTATATATTAAAATATTGATAGTATTAAGAATAAGTTAGCAGCTAAAGATGCCACTAATGAAACAACGGTTATCTGGGTATTAATAGATGGCCCTGCTGTATCTTTAAAAGGATCTCCTACAGTATCTCCAACTACAGCTGCCTTATGAGCATCTGAGCCTTTTCCTCCGTTGTTACCTGCTTCAATATACTTCTTTGAGTTATCCCATAAACCACCTGCATTAGACATAAACAATGCAAATACGAGTCCACTTACAATATTACCTGTTAAGAAACCACCTATGGCATTTATTCCACCAATAAATCCAACAACTAGTGTAGATATAATAGCCATTAGGCCTGCTGGTATTAATTCTTTTAGTGCACCATCAGTTGCAATTTCTATGCATTTATCATATTCAGGTACCACGTCTTCTTTTCCTTCTTTTAAGCCTGGAATTTCTTTGAACTGGCGATGAATTTCTTGAATCATTACTTGTGCATTTTTGCCAACACCACTTATAAGCATAGCTGAGAATAAGGGTGGTATTGTTGCTCCTATCAATAAGCCAAAGAAAACAGTAGGATTTAATACGTCAAATCCATTAAATTGTTCTATGCCATTTGCTACTGCTGTAAGGTTTACTTTACTAATAAAAGCTCCTAGTAAAGATATAACAGTCAGCCCTGCTGCACTAATAGAAAAACCTTTTGTAATTGCTTTAACTGTGTTGCCAGCACTATCTAACTTGTCTGTAATATCTAGTGAAGTATCTCCTAAGTCGCACATTTCAACCAAACCACGAGCATTATCTACAATAGGACCATATGCATCATTAGAAATAATCATTGCAACAATTGATAACATACCTACCGCTGACATTGCTATACCAAACATAGCATAACCTTCGCCTAATGGCTGGCAAACAAGGAAAGATAGTAATGCAGATAATGCAATTCCTACCATGGCAGGTACAACACTCATAAAGCCATAAGATATACCCGTAAGAATAGTAAATGCAGGACCAGTTTCTGAAGCCTTCGAAACTTCACGCACTGGTTTTTTATTATCATTAGTAAAATAATCAGTTGCAAGTCCTACAACCACACCAACAAGAAGCCCTAGCATAGTTGCAATCCATATACGCCATTCTAATCCAAGTAGAGCTGTTACTATAGCAGTTAAAACTCCATATATAGCTGTAGTAACATATGTATTCATATTTAGTGCTTTTGTAGGATCAGAATTTTCTTCCATCCTTGCAGATGCAACACCAATTATTGAAGAAAGAAGCCCAATACCAGCATAACAAAAAACTGTACTAGTACTTAAATATCCACCAATTCTACTATCAATTGCAACAGCCAAAACTAGCGCTGCCGATAATGATGCTACGTGAGAGTCAAACAAATCTGCTCCCATTCCAGCAACATCACCAACATTATCACCAACGTTATCGGCTATTACTGCGGGATTTCTTGGATCGTCTTCAGGAATTCCATACTCTACCTTACCAACTAAATCAGCACTAATATCTGCAGACTTTGTAAAAATACCTCCACCAGCTTTGGCAAATAGTGCTAGAGAACTTGCTCCAAAGCTAAAACTAATTAGTGCTCCACTATCACCTGTTATCATCATTAATAAAGTCACACCCAACAAACTAGCTCCAACAACTGCCATCCCCATTACAGATCCGCCTCTAAAGCCAGACATAAAGGCTGGTTTAATGCTTTTAGTTGAAGCATATGCAGCTTTTGTGTTTGCTATAGTCGCAATATCCATTCCCACCTTACCTGCAATTGCAGAGAATAAGGTTCCAAGTACATATGAGAATACCATAATCAAATTGTCAGTGATGTTCCCCATCCATACAGGAACTGGCAAGAATAAGAATATAAATATAGCTACGATTAGCGTAAACTTAGCTAATATATTATATTCCTTCTTAAGAAATGTGTTTGCTCCTTTCTTTATTAAGCCACCAATATAATTAACCCTTTGGTGAGGACTAGGTTGTTTTTTCACCCAATTATACAACCAATAAGCCATGATAAAAGCCCCTGCTGATATCAAAATAGATACAATCTGGTAAACCCTTAAATCAACATCCATACCTTCATCTCCCTTGATATAATATTATATAATAAACCACTTTATAAATTATACTTATAATAATAGAATGGTTACTATTCCTTGAAAGATATAAATTTTTGTATATCGCTTCCCGATGGCTTTTGGAAAAGCTTTAGACCCAATCTTGCTGCCAGATAATAGATATGATCTAAAATCTCTTCTTGAATTCTCTCATGCTCGGCCCAATCAGTTGTATCTGTAAAAGCATACACTTCTATTGGTATTCCTTTATCTTCTGGTGGTATTTGTCTAACTAGTAACATCATATCTTTGCGAATCTCAGAGTGATTTTCCACATAATTTTGTGCACAAACTCGCAAAATCTCAATATTGGTTAGACCCATTTCTTTAATTAGCTCTTCAACTGTAATATTATTATCTAGTTTCGAAGTTACAAGCTTCTCTTGTCTTTTATTAATATAATCATTCAGGTAGCTGGTTTGTTTAAACTGTTCTATATTATCCTTTGAACACAAATTAATGGAATTAATATCAATATAAAAAGTACTTCTAAATCTTCTTCCACCACTTTCTTGCATCCCCCTATAGTTGGTAAAAGAATCAGTTATTAGGCTATAGCTAGGTATTGTTACTGTCTTTTTGTCAAAGCCTTGTAAACTAATTGTAGTTAATCCAATATCAGTTACAGTCCCTTCTGCACTATATTTTGGAACAGTAATTATATCCCCAACCCTTAACATATCTGTAGATGTAAGTTGCACTCCTCCTACAAATCCTAGAATTGGATCTTTAAACACTAGGGAGAACACTGCAGATAATGCGCCAATACCTCCTAAAAGTGTAAGTGGGTTTTTACCCATGATGTTTCCAATAAGTAAAATTCCTGCAACAATAAACATAATTACTTTAGCAATTTGTAAAACAGGTGTTATAGGTCTTGTTTTTGATATTTCATATTGTTTATAGAATTCATTAACTGAATCTAGTAAAGATGAAACTATAATAATTAAAACTATAATAAGATATGTTGATGCTGCCATTCTAGCAAGTTTTGAATACTCATTAAACCATGGTTCAACAAGATAAATTATAATAACCGGCACTAGATGAGCAAGTTTATCATGAAAGCCATGGTTGAATAATATACCGTTAAGTTTAGACTTGGACTTATTAATATATTTAGGTAAAATAAATTTTATTATTTTCTTGGAAATATGAAATGCAATCATACATATTAAAACCACTATTATAGTAAACACTATTAAAGCCAAGTATTTCAGGCTAGCACTGTTCTGCCTAAAATACCCCTCTATTAATTCACTTATAATATCCAAATAAATGCCTCCTTCCATACTAAGTTAAAAAACAAAACTTCCCTTCTATTTTATATTATTTGGGTTTTATAGTCAAATAAATAAAGGCTCGAATAAGCTCAATTTATCAGTGATATTAGCGTTTTTAAATGTTCTTATTGCTTTTCTTAAAGTTTTGATTTTTATCTTGGATTTTTTATTTTTATCTAGAACAATCTAACACTTAATATAATAGTCTTCATATAATAATTATAAACTTTTATAAGGTAGGATGAATTTTATATGACTATATATGTCGTTGAACCTGGAGATACCATTGAAGGTATTGCATCGGAATTTGGTGTGGATCCTGATAGGTTGGTTATAGAAAACGGAATACCTAACCCAGATAATCTAGTAGTTGGCCAAAGTATAATTATTCAAATACCAGAGACTGTTCACCAAATACAGCCAGGTGATACTTTGTTTTCTATAGCCGAAACTTATGGTGTAGAACCACTGCGAATTCTTCAAAATAATCCTTTTCTAGCTGCTGAAGAAGTTCTAGAAGTAGGTGAAACAATTGTTATAAGTTATGTTGTTGATGAAGTACCTCTAGGCGATACAATTATAAACGGATATGCTTATCCCTTTATTGATAGGATTGTATTAAGACAGACCTTACCCTTTCTTACCTACCTATCAATTTTTACTTATGGATTTACAGCAGAGGGTGAGTTAATTCCAGCAGAAAATGACCAAGAGCTAATAGATATAGCAGATGAGTTTGGTGTGGCTTCACTCATGGTTCTAGCACCTATGACCCCTGAAGGGAATTTTAATAGTGATATAGCTCACAGTTTATTTATAAATCCAGAAGCTCAAAACACATTAATAAACAATATATTAACTACTCTAGGAGAAAAAGGATATGAAGGTGTTGATATTGATTTTGAATTTGTTCTTCCGGGAGATACCGAGGCCTTCATTGGTTTTATACAAAACATGAAAAATAGTCTAGAACCAGCAGGTTACATTGTAACAGTAGCCCTTGCACCAAAAACATCAGCCGAACAGCCTGGTCTTTTATATGAAGCCCATGATTACGATAGAATAGGTGAAATTGCTAACCTTGTACTAATTATGACCTATGAATGGGGCTATTTATTTGGGCCTCCAATGGCAACTGGACCCCTTAATTCTATTAGGCAAGTTCTCGATTATGGAGTGACAGCTATTGCCCCATATAAGATATTAATGGGTATTCCTAATTATTCATATGACTGGCCACTACCATTTATACGTGGTGAAACACAAGCAGAAGCTCTAAGTAATATTGAATCTATAGAAAGAGCTGCGTTTTTTAACGCAACAATAGAGTTTGATGAACAGGCTCAAGCACCTTTTTATTATTATACCGCTGAAAACGGAATTGCTCATGTAGTGTGGTTTGATGATGCAAGAAGTATGGATGCAAAGTTTAGATTGGTAGATGAATATAGTTTAGCTGGCGTAGGTTATTGGCAAATAATGAATTTTTTCCCTCAAAGCTGGATTGTGGCCAATACTTTATATAACATTATAAAGGTGTAGAAAGCAAACTAAATAAATGATATAATATTCTGAAAATCAAACTATATACGGAGGCAAAACAATGTACAGTTTTAATAATGATTATAGTGAAGGTGCACATCCTAGAATACTTGAACAAATGATAAAAGCAAATTTAGAGCAAAATCTTGGCTATGGCGAGGATATCCATTGCAAAAACGCAGCTAATCATATAAAAGAATTATTAGATAGAAAAGATATTGATATTCATTTTATACCTGGTGGAACACAGGCCAATCTACTTATGATTTCTGCATCTCTTCGCCCTCACCAATGTGTAATATCAGCCGATACAGGCCATATTAATGTCCATGAAACCGGTGCAATTGAAGCAAGCGGGCATAAAGTTGTAGCTGTACCTACTAGAGACGGAAAGCTAACTCCAGAAATGATTAAAGATGTATTAAATTACCACACAGATGAGCATATGGTACAGCCAAAAATGGTTTATATCTCTAACTCAACAGAGCTTGGTACCATATATAATAAATCCGAACTATCCGCCCTTTCAAAAATCTGTAAACAGGAAGATTTAATACTGTTTTTAGATGGAGCTAGATTAGGATCTGCCTTAACATCTAATATGAATGATTTGGATATTACCGATATAGCCAATCTTGTAGATGCCTTTTACATTGGAGGAACTAAAAACGGAGCACTTTTAGGTGAAGCTCTTATTATTTGTAATGATAAACTTAAAAAAGATTTTCGTTATATAATTAAGCAAAGAGGGGCACTTATGGCTAAAGGCTTTGTAATAGGAGTTCAATTTGAAGTCTTATTTGAAGATGAGCTCTTTTATGAACTTGCCCACCATGCTAATGATATGGCAGGTAAGTTAGCAGGTATTCTTAAAGAAAAAGACTATACTTTCTATGTTCCACCTTGTACAAACCAACTATTTCCTATCTTACCTAACAAGATTATAGACCAGTTATTTGAAGATTTTCACTTTTCTATCCAAAAGAAAATTGATGATGATAATAGTCTTGTTAGGCTTGTAACTTCATGGGCTACTGTTCCTAAAAGCATAGATGCATTTAAAGAAAAACTAGATAATCTAAACCTATAAGTTTAGACTGTGTCATTATTAAAGCTTTGTAATAAAAAAGAATATATTTCTGATAATTATGGAATCATAAGTTATAACTCGAAAATCGAAATAATTATTGGAGGAGAGAAATGTTTACAGATTTTA
>CAZOSE010000045.1:9636-12605 GCA_964582385.1 uncultured Lachnospiraceae bacterium | reverse complement strand
TTCAACTTGAGGATGGTTATTTAAGAATTCTATTACTTTAAGTGAGTTTTCTACATGCCTTTCTACCCTAAGGGATAAAGTTTCTAAACCTTGTAGGAAAAAGAAAGCATGGAATGGAGATAAGCATGCTCCTGTATCACGAAGCAAGAGAGCACGGATTTTGGTAACAAAAGCTGGGGCTCCAACATCTTTTGCAAAACTGATACCATGATAACTAGGGTTTGCTTCTACAAGAGCAGGGAATCTTCCTGATGCTTGCCAGTCAAACTTACCACTATCAATTATAACACCTCCCATACTTGTTCCATGACCGCCAATAAACTTAGTAGCGGAGTGTACTACAATATCAGCACCATATTGAATAGGCCTTAGTAGGTATGGAGTAGAGAAAGTGCTATCTACTATTAGGGGGATATTATTAGTATGGGCAATTTTTGCCAACTTCTCTATATCTACTACTTCTGAGTTTGGATTACCAAGAGTTTCAATGAAAAGTAGTTTGGAATTATCTCTAATTGAATCCTCAACCTCTTCATAGTCAAATGGATTGACGAATGTTGTGTTAATACCTAATTCTTTTGCTGTATGTTGAAGAAGATTAAAGGTTCCTCCATAAATGTTTTTAGCGGCAACAATATGATCACCATTTTTGGCAATATTAAGTATTGAATAGGTAATAGCTGCTGATCCAGAAGCAACTGCCAGTGCAGCTACACCACCTTCAAGCCCTGCCATTCTTTCTTCAAAGACACCCACAGTTGGATTAGTAAGTCTACTATATATATTACCTGAATCTTCAAGGGCAAATCTAGCTGCTGCATGGTCTGAGTTGCGAAAAACATAGGATGTTGTTTGATAAATTGGTACTGCCCTGGAATCTGTGACAGGATCGGCACTTTCTTGGCCAAGGTGTATTTGTAATGTTTCAAATTTTAGTTCTCTTTCTGCTTTAGTTTTCTTACTCATTTGATTGTTCTCCTATTTCTATTAGATGTATTTGTTAGTTCTGATTTGTTATTAATTGATTTGTGGATTAATAAATATTGATATTAGTTATTCTTTTTCATATACAAATTATATCAGGGGAAGAAATAATGTGTTAATACTAAAAAACTTGACCTGGTTATAAGTTTTACCTATAATGAGTTCAACCTAGCCGATTGATATAAAATAAAAAAATTCGAAAGAAAAAAATATGAATCTTTGTATCTAAAGATTTTATACAAGGAGTGAGAAAAATGACATTAAAGCAACTAAGGTATGCTATATGTATAGCTAATAATCGTTCAATGAATAAGGCAGCAAAAGAGCTCTTTATTTCTCAACCAAGTTTATCTATTGCACTTAAAGAATTAGAGGACGAGATAGGGATTGAGTTGTTTCTTCGTTCTAACAGAGGGGTTATTATCACCTCAGAGGGTGAAGAATTCTTGGCTTATGCAAGGCAAATTATTGAGATTTATAGTTTAATAGAAGATAAGTATGTTGAAAATAAGGATTATAAGAAAAGATTTAGCGTATCTATGCAACATTATACATTTGCTGTTGAAGCATTTATTCACTTAGCAAGGGATCAAGGTTTGGAAGATTATGAATTTGCGGTTCATGAGACAAAGACTTTTGAAGTAATTGAAAATGTTAAAACACAAAAAAGTGAAATAGGAGTTTTATATCTTAATGATTTTAACCAGAAGGCCTTAAATAAGGTATTTCGTGAAAACCAAGTAGAATTTATTGAATTATTCAATTGTAGCATTTGTGTTTATCTTGCTAAGAATAATCCATTAGCAAGCAAGGAGATAATTGAGTTTGAGGATTTAAAAGAGTTTCCTTGTCTTTCTTTTGACCAAGGTGATAGTAACTCCTTTTATTTTGCAGAGGAAGTTTTTAGTACTTATGACTATAAGAAGATAATAAAAGCCAATGATAGAGCAACTCTCCTTAATTTGATGGTTGGTCTAGATGCTTATACATTGTGTTCGGGTATTATTTGTGAAGACCTAAACGGAGACGGATATGTTGCTATCCCCCTAAAAACAGATGATACAATGACCATAGGATATATAAAGAAAAAGAATATGCCTTTAAGTAGGTTAGGAAAAAAATATATTGAAGAACTTAAGAAATATGAGAATAAAGTTATAATTAACTAGAACTTTAGAAGAAAATACCTTATAATAGAAGCTGTTTACTATTGCCAACTTTAAGACAAGTTGCAGATAAAGCTATTTTACAATAACAAAATGTTGACAGTTTGCCTTTTCTTTATAGAAATTGTTTATAGGATGTTGGATAAGATTAAAGGAGAATTTGAATTTTGGGTGACTTTATATTTGGTGTTAATTTGGTGCTTCCCTTATTTATTATAATACTTGTAGGTTTGTTATTAAGGAAAAAGGATGTCTTTAATGATACAACTATAAACTCTATAACCACATTTATATATTATGTAGGTATGCCTGCAAAACTTTTTTCAGATACTATTAGTATTGATTTTACACAAGCTTTTGATATTAAGTTTGTATCCTATGTATTAATAGGAGCTCTTATAAGCTTTTTACTGTTATTTATTACTGTACCAATCCTGGTAAAGGATAATCATAAAGCATCAGCCATGGTACATGCAGGTTTTCGTGGAAACTTTGTGTTTGTAGGTATACCCTTAGTGGAGAATATATTAGGCAAGTCTCCAGTTGCTCCAACATCACTAATTATTGTATTTGTCTTACCTTTATATACAATTCTTGCGGTGGTTACATTAACATATTTTAATAAGAAAGGTAATGAATTTAATCTTAAAAGCCTGTTCCTTGAGGTTGTTACCAATCCTTTGATTGCAACTATTTTAATTGCAATACCATTTTCCGTATTCCGTGTTAAATTCCCTGACTTTTTTAATGATACACTTAGTTTGTTAAGTAGAACATCCACTCCTCTTGCACTATTACTTATAGGTGCTGGACTTCAGA
>CAZOSE010000045.1:6262-9626 GCA_964582385.1 uncultured Lachnospiraceae bacterium | reverse complement strand
AAATAATCTCGATTGCAGCATTTAAGACAATTGTACAACCACTTGTACTAGTGCCTTTAGCAATGAGACAAGGTTTTTCTACTGATGCTCTTGTAACTATTTTTGTTTTATTTTCTGTTCCTTGTGCCAATAATGTTTACATAATGACTAAGAAACTAGGTGGAGATGCAGAATTAGCATCTAGTATAACGGTCGTATCCTTAATAATTACTTTAGTAACATTACCTCTAGGAATCTTTTTTTTGGCAAGGCTAGGTATTATTTAAATCTATTTTGTGCTAGGATATTCATTGCATAGGAGCCTGTAAGGTTGTTCGTCCTCTTCAATTTCAGGAAAACGGCCTACAGCTTCATAAAACTTGTTATCATTGTCGTCATCATTACACATGGATACCTCTCCTAGTAATACGGGACCACCGGTATCTGGAACTATAAATTCATGATATAAATATTGCTGGACTGTAATGCTCTCTCCAGGCTTTAGAACAACCATGGTTCCTGCTGGAACTACAGATTCTTTACCATCTGTATAAATTGTTACATCAGTATCAAGCATCTTACCTTCTTTGGTTCCCATATATACTCTTATGTAACAGTCATTACCGCCCCGGTTAATAATATCCTCCATCTTATTCATGGCTAATACTTTCCCAATCACTAGGGGTCCAGCTTGCAAATGGTGGAAGAGCAAATCTATATGTATCTATTAGCAATTCCATATCTTTTATTATCTTGTTAATTTCAGAACGTTTCATATCTATTTACCTCCATTTTATATTAATAATAGCTAATCAATCATGTAAAATCAATGTAAAGTTTTCTAAACTTAATAATAGTTATTGATTTGATAAGTAAGATTTTGTATACTTGTATAAGTAAATGAAGTGGAGCGGACATATGAAAAAGGTCTATGAAAAGGTGCGTTTGATTATTTTTATGTTTGTGGCAGTAACTTTCGCATATATATTTGTGGCTATGTATTTGCCTTTTAAAGTTGAACTAGAACAAGATGCAGTAAAATTTTTCGAAAGCACAACACTGAACAAGCATATTTTGCTGGAACAGACAATTTTAAAGAATAGGCATGTTTCAGCAAGGCTTGCTACTAATAGTAGTAATAGAAATTATTTGTCCGATTATTTAAAAGGACAAGTATCACTAGAAGAACTTAGGCTCTATACATGGCCTAGTTACGATGAACAAGCTAATGCTTATGAAAATAAAGAGTTTGCGGCTAGGGTTGCCAGTGATGGTAACTTTGTATACAGGACTGGAGTAAGTGAAGCTTATTTATCCTTGATTGACTGGAGCAAATGGGAAGTTTATTCGGAATATTTACCGGAAGATGGTCTTATTTATATACAAACTCCGATTTATGAAGATGAAAGAATATTAGGCTATGATCTTGTTGTAACTGATTTTAAGCCTACTTTAACTGCTATATCAGATAATGCCTATGATATTGATTTTATTGTAGGTGTTAAAGAGGATAAATTTGTTTATGAGGATGGTTTGTTAACTTCCTATATATCAAGTGACTACACTGGTGGTACAATAGTTTTTAGTATAGACGAGTCAACTATTTTTGCTGAATTAGGAGATATTAGAGGATTTCTTATCATCATAAGTTTAGTTGTTATTATTATAATATATGCAACTATTCAGCTCTATATTTTAAGATATGTTAATAAACTTGTAAAAAAGCAATATGATCTAAAGCTAGAGGCTGAAGATATTGCCCAGGAGCGAAATCTCTTAATCGAGAAGATGACAAGAGGTTTTGTTGTAGTTAAAGTTAATAAAGATGCGGATGATATTAAAAGAACATATGAGGTAGTTAATTTAAATGATGAATTTAGGCGGATGGTAAATAGAACTAGTGGGGAAATAAAAAGAATGGGCTTAAGCTTCTTCGACTTAATATCAATGGATGATATTAATGATATCAATAACATGGTTGAGGTGATATCAGGCTCATATCTGCATAATGGAAAAAAATATAATGAACTTTATATCAAGGAGCTAGACAAGTGGTGGAGAATATCTGTCTACTCTCCAAAAGAAGACTTAATTGCAATTGTATGTGATGATATTACAGAAAGCAAACAGCTAAATGAGAAGATTAGAGAGAGTGAAGAGACCTTAAGAGTAATATTTGACGTTACAGATGAGGGACTTTGGAACTTAGATTTGGAATCTGGTGTGTTAACTCATAATTATAGGTGGTACGAAATGTTTGCACTGGATGATAATAAGCATTCTAGATACATTGATGAGTTTATCCAGATGATTCATAAAGGTGATAGAGAACGTGTAAGTTGTAATATTGATAAATGTATAAGAGACCAAGAAAGATATGAAAGTGAACACAGAATTGTCAGGGCCGATGGAAAGGTTATTTGGGTAGTTGACCGGGGAACTTTTATTAAGGACAATAAAGGCATACCGATACGCTTGTTAGGAAGCATTAGTGATATTACAGAACAAAAACAAGCTGAAATTGACTTGATTAGAGAAAAGGAAATATTTCAAGCTACCCTTATGTCTGTAGGGGATGGAATTATTGCAACTGATGTAGATGGCACTATAATTATAGCAAACCCAATTGCAGAAAAAACCCTTGGCTACAAGAGTGAAGAAGTAATAGGCAAGAGCATTAACGATGTTTTTATATTACTAGATCCCATAACTAAGAAGCAAGGTAAGAACTTCATGGACTCCTACATAGAGGACAATCTCTTAAATGAAGATATTCAATTAGCTGATGATGAATCCTTGGTTTTAACATCTAGTAAAAGAGAGATAAGAATAGCTAAGAAGGTATCACAGATTATTCTGCCAGAAGGTGAAGTTATTGGTTTTGTTACAGCGTTTAGAGATATCACAGCCCAACATAAAAAACGAAAACATATGGAGTATCGAAGTATCCATGATGAATTAACAGGTTTATATAACCGCCATTATATGCAAGATATGCAAATCAAGCTTGATACAAAGAGCAACCTGCCTATTACAACTATGATAGTTGATTTAAATAACTTAAAATTAGCCAATGATGTTTTTGGACATAGTAAGGGAGATGAACTTCTTAAGAAGGCATCAGAATTTCTTATTAAGACTTTTAGAACTAAAGATATTATAGCGCGTACTGGTGGAGATGAGTTTTGTATTATTTTGCCTAATACATCCTCACAGGTTGCAGAAGAGATAAGGGCTAGGGTTCATAGTGAATCTTATAAATATATGGCTGATCCTATAAATTTGTCCCTTGCAGTTGGATTTGCAACAAAGAATAATTATGATGAAAGTATAGAATCTGTAACAAGAGAAGCCGATGCAAATATGTATCATGACAAGCAATCAA
>CAZOSE010000045.1:0-6252 GCA_964582385.1 uncultured Lachnospiraceae bacterium | reverse complement strand
TCGCTTCATAAAGAGATGAGGCTAGTATACTAGCCTCATCTCTTTATGAAGCGATAGGAAAGTCTAGAGAAGATGTATCTAATTTTAGAAAAGCAGTGAAGATACATGATATAGGAAAGATTATAATTCCTAAAGAAATGATAAACAAAGAAACAAAACTAACAGAAGATGAGTGGAATATAATAAAAGGCCATTCTCAAGCAAGTTACCAAATTCTACGTGTTATGCATGAATACGAAATATATGCTGAGGCCATTCTCTATCATCATGAACATGTTGATGGTTCTGGTTACCCCCAAGGTCTAGTAGGAGATGAAATTCCACTTGAATCTAGGGTTATAGCTATAGCGGATGCATATGAAGCCATCACAAGTGATAGACCCTACAAAAAGGCAATAAGTAAAGAAGAGGGAATCATGGAACTTAGAAGATGCTCAGGAAGTCAATTTGATGGTTCCCTAGTAGAAATATTTATAGAAAAGGTTTTGAAAAGTAATTAAATTGAGCCAGCTCCTATGAGAATATATAAGAATATTCGTAGGGACTGGCTTATTATTTAATTTTTAATCTCTTTTATATACAATATTTCCATCAATTATTGTCATGTAGGTATGGTAAGCAACATCTTTTATAGGATTGCCATCAAAGATTACAATATCAGCATCTTTACCAGGTTCTATACTACCTACTCTATCTGATATGCCAGTAATCTCAGCAGCATTAATTGTTATAGACTTAAGAGCATCATACTCGCTAAGTCCAGCCTTGTGAGCTAATCCAGCACATAAAGATAAATGATGTAGGGGAGTGACTGGGGAGTCAGTAGTTATTGCTACTTTAACTCCTGCATCAACTAAAACTTTTGGAGTCTTCCATGTCTTGTTTTTAAGTTCAAACTTTGATGCATCAGAGAAAGTTGGACCAACTATTGCACCCTTTCCTTCCTTGGCTAAGTCATCTGCAATCAAATGTCCTTCAGAACAGTGGTCTAGGGTGATGTCTATATCAAACTCTTTAGCGATTCGAAGGGCGGTAAATATATCATCAGCTCTATGGGCATGAGCCTTTATTGGCATTTCTTTCTTAATTACTGGAATCATAGATTCTAGTTTAATATCAAATTCAGCTATCTTACCTTCTTCGGTGGCCTTTTCTTTCTTTTCTAAATAAACTTTTGTTTTAAATAAAAGGTCCCTAAGAAGTGCAGTAGTAGCCATTCTTGTTACTGGAGATTTGCCTTGGGAATTATAGACCCTTTTTGGGTTTTCTCCAAAAGCAACTTTCATTGCAACAGGTTCCTTTATAATCATATTATCTATTCTATGACCATAAGTTTTGATAGCAGCAAAGGTTCCACCAACTACATTAGCACTTCCAGGCCCTGTAACAGCTGTGGTTATACCAGCCTCATATGCATCTTGCAGGGAAACATCCATTGGATTAATAGAGTCTATTGCTCTTAAGTGAGGTGTAAGGGGATCTATTCTTTCGTTATAGTCCGCTCCCTCAAAACCTATACCCGTTTCGTGCAATCCTAAATGACAGTGAGCCTCTACAAAGCCAGGGGTTACCATTCTAGATTCCGCATCTATCTCTTTACAATCAGCAGGAATCTCTAAATCTTGTCCAACATCAACAATTTTACCCTCAGAAATTAATATGGATCCATTTTCAATTATTTCACCAGTCATTGTGTAAATTAAAGCATTTTTAATATGTAACATATAAGTCTCCTTTTCATATGTGTATTATAAGTTGATTTTATCAGAAAATGTTGATAATGACAAAGGCAAGCTTAAGTGTTTTAGAGGTTTATTAAGTTTTTAACCAAGTTTATAAATATTGAACTCACTTTAATATTAAAAAAGATGCAATAGTAGTTAAAATGATATATAATTGTCTTTATGTTTTGTAAAACAAATAATTATAAGGTGGTGTGCTAGATTTCTATTATATTGCTAGGTCAAGCTATATGTTTTACTTACTAAATATAATGACTTTGCAGGATATGGAGATTTTAAGAAATGAATATAAGTAATAGGGAAAGAATTTCAGAATTATCACTAGTTCTAGTAACAGTAATCTGGGGTAGTGGTTTTGTAGCAACAGAATATGTTATTCAGGCTAATTGGTCTACTTCACTAATAATGGTTACTAGATTTATAATAGCAGCAATAATCTTGGCAATAGTTTTAAATAAAAAACTATTGAAAATTAATAAAGAAGAGCTTGTTAAGGGTTCTATTGCAGGGATATTTTTATTTCTTGGATTCTATACTCAGACTGTAGGCCAGACAACAACAAGTGTATCCAATGTAGCATTTTTGACTGCAACTAATGTAATTATGATTCCTTTTATTTCGTGGTTTGTCAGCAAGAATAGACCTAAAACACAGACTATACTACTTACCTTTTTAGCTCTTTTGGGAGTAGGAGTTTTGAGTTTTAATAGTGGACAATTTTCTCTTAATCTAGGAGATATATTTGTGTTATTAGGAGCATTCTTTTTTGCATCACAAATTGCATATTTAGAAAAGGCTACTAAGGAAGCTGATCCTGTTAGAATTAATTTTATACAAATCCTTACTGCTACAATATTATCAATAGGAAGTTTTGCTATTGAAGGTGAGGGGCTTAAAGGAGCTAATATACCAGCTGGAGTTTTACCAATTTTATTCCTTGGTGTATTTAGCACTTGTATTTGTTTCTTTCTTCAGACAAGAGCCCAAAAATATGTATCAGCAGCCAAGGTAGGAATTATTTTATCTTTAGAGGGAGTATTTGGAGGAGTGTTTTCTGTAGTCTTAGGATTAGAGCCATTAACTGCTAACCTGATTCTTGGCGGTGGACTTATAATACTTGCATCAGTCTTATCAAATATTGACTTCAATCAAAAGTGGGAAGAAATAACTGCAAACTAAGTATGATAATTATATAAAAAGATAAAAATCACCTTCCAAAGGTTACTTGTATGGGCTAACTTTTGGGAGGTGATTTCTAAATGTCTTTGTTATGATATATGTATTATAATTATTTTCTTAAGTTTTTACAGTAATAATCAATTGACTCTGCAATATTCTTAGCAAACTCAACTGCTGCAACAACATTTCTTGAACCAGTAACAACGTCACTCATAAAAACCTTTTGCTTTATAATCAAGCATTTCAATGTTTCCCATGGTATTCCTCCCTTTGATATTCTAAATACTTATGTTAGAATTAATCTAATATAGTTAAGTCTAGATTAACTTAAGATATTTGTTAACATACTGGAGATACTAGGTAAACTAAGCAATAGAAGGTAAAACTTATCTATATAGAAGGTAAAGCCTATCTAAAGGAAAACAAATCTTATCTAATTCAAAGAATAGATAGAATATAGCAAATGAAGGAAGGTTGTTTAAAATGGTAACAATTGAAGGAAAATTTAATACTGCTAAAGTGTTTACTGATCATGTAGAAGATGGTGCAATGGAACAGATTAAAGAACTTTGTGACCAAGAATTCACTTTGGGATCCAGGATACGTATTATGCCAGATGTACATGAAGGGGCAGGCTGTACTATAGGAACAACAATGACAATAACAGATAAAGTAGTTCCAAACTTAGTTGGCGTAGATATTGGGTGTGGTATGGAAACAATACGAATTAAAAATTCATTTATAGAGCTAGCTAAACTTGACAAACTGATTTATTCACGAATTCCATCAGGGTTTGCAATTAGGAAAAACCCACATAGGTACAATGATGACATTGACCTAACAGAACTTAGGTGTAGAAAAAAGGCAAAGCTAAAACTAGATAGGGCCCTACTTTCCCTTGGTAGTCTAGGTAGCGGTAACCATTTTATAGAGGCTAATAAGGATGAAGAAGGAAACATTTATATAGTAGTACATTCTGGTTCAAGGCATTTGGGTCTTCAAGTTGCCCAGTACTATCAAAGACAGGCTTATGAAAATATTGATATAGATATCCCAAGAGACCTAGCCTACCTATCAGGTGAACTTATGGATGATTACATTCATGATATGAAAATAGTTCAAAAATTTGCCGTACTAAATAGAAAGGCTATTATGGATGAAATTATAAATGGTATGAAGTTAAAAGTAGAAGAGGACTTTACTACTATCCATAACTATATTGATACTGATAAAATGATTTTAAGAAAGGGAGCTGTTTCAGCATTAAAAGATGAAAAGTTCCTACTTCCTATGAATATGAGGGATGGATCTTTAATATGCATAGGTAAGGGGAACTCTGACTGGAATTATTCTGCCCCTCATGGAGCTGGAAGGTTAATGTCTAGAAACGTTGCTAAGTCTGTACTTAGCCTAAATGAATTCAAGAAGGAAATGGAAGGGATTTATACGAGTTCTGTTAATAAGAGTACTTTAGATGAGGCTCCTATGGCCTACAAGGATATGCAAGATATTGTAAGTAATATTGGAGAAACTGCTGATGTAGTCAAGCTATTAAAACCTATTTATAATTTTAAAGCAAACTAAAGTGATGGTTACTATAAAACAAATGGATAATATGGTACAATAAAAAAACCAATTCTAGTTGGTAAAGATAGTGTCTTGGTTGGCTTTAAGGAAGAAGAATGGAAAAGTAATATATTATAGGATCTTATTGAAAATATATAGGGAATAATGTCTTATAGGAATGCCTATATAAAATTTGTTTAAAGGGGAAAAGATTATGTTGAATATAGTAATTGGAATATTCTTAATTCTCATAGGCTTAGCAGTTCATGTATTTAAAATGTACTTCTTAATTTCGGGCTATAATACTATGTCAAAAGAGAAGAAGGAAAAGGTTGATACAAAAGGCCTAGGCAGGTTAATGGGAATCTACTCTTATGCCAATGGTATTGTGTTTTTAGGTGCAGGTTTATTAGGAAAACTAGGATTTA
Organism: uncultured Lachnospiraceae bacterium; assembly: GCA_964582385.1. GTDB lineage: Bacteria > Bacillota > Clostridia > Lachnospirales > Lachnospiraceae > JAAYRG01. The sequence goes on along the minus strand of CAZOSE010000045.1, from coordinate 1,337 downwards.
AGGTTAGAACCGAAACAATTTTTGCGTTTTTGTTTTTATCAACAATTTATCTTATAATAAAGGCACAAAAATATAACGGCAATGTGTATGACGAAAATGGCAAGATAAAAAAAGACGGAAGAAAACAACTAAATTGGTCTTTAGTGGTTATGGTAATCACAGGCTTGTTTGTTGCAGGATTATTGTTTTATTCTACTAGACCTACAAAAGTAACAATTCTAGATAAGGGTATAACAATACATGGTATGTACGGTGATACCTATCCCTGGGAATCAATCAGTGAAGTAGAATTACTTGAAGAAATGCCAAGTATAGGGATGAAAACAAATGGAGCTGCAGTAGGTTCAAAATATAAAGGGTATTTTATGACAAGTGAATATGGAAAGGTAAAACTCCATATTGATTTAGATGATCCTCCATTTATTTATCTGAAAACCAGTGAAGGTATTATAATTATAAATATGAACACTTCGGAAGAAACAGAATATGTTTTTGATGAAATTTTATTAGAAAGTGGAAATTAACAAAAAGGTTTTATAGCTAGTAATTTCTCTAGCTATAAAACCTTTTTTGACCATAAACCTCAATAATTTATAATAAACCTTTTTGCTTGAGTAAAAATATTTACGAAAACATTAAATATTTCATATTTTAGAAAGCTATTAATTATTCCAAATTTAACTTGTTTTTCATAACATAATTAATTGAGAAATAGTGACCTATTGCCAGTATTGCAAGAATTAGGCTTATTATTCCTATTAATAGTCCAGCACCGGGTATTGTCTCTGGGTTTTGGGGTACTTTATCTAAACTTCCATAAGCAGAAAAGAAATATACTGCAAGTGTAATAAGTAGTGCTCCTTGGGTAATTACATAAAACACAAAATATGAAACAAATGATAATAATATCTTATGACTTTGGAACATATGGCCTATGGAAATAGAGTTAAATATAGTGAGTATCATTAGTATAAGAGCTATAATTAAATATATTGGTAAAATTATCTTAATACCAGAACCAAAAATCAAGTTTATTTCATCAATAAATAATGAAAAATTATAAGCTAGATTTCCTAAATCAATTCTAGCGATCATTAATATTGAAAGTATAATCACTATTATGCTAAATCCAATCCAGACAATTGAAGAAATCAACTTACTTAGAACATGTTGCCAAGTCTTTACAGGAAGTGTAAAAGTAAGATAACCCTCATCACCTAATAAATTTTTATAGTATCTTAGAACTAATACAATTATTGTTCCAAATAAAACCCCAAAGATCATAAGAATATATAATGTAACAAAAATGACACTTAAGGTTGCTTGAAAACCAAACC
>CAZOSE010000044.1:9529-12789 GCA_964582385.1 uncultured Lachnospiraceae bacterium | reverse complement strand
CTATCTAGTGCAGGTCATTTGACCGTTTCCTATATATAAACCCTAAGGATAAATCCTACTTGATTTTAAATAAATTACTTTGTTTTCATCTTGATATCAATGTAAACACCAGCTGGCATTTCTAATCTTGATAATGCATCTACTGTTTTTTGAGTAGGTGTTATGATATCTATCAATCTTTTATGAGTTCTTCTTTCAAACTGTTCTCTAGCATCTTTGTACTTATGAACAGCTCTTAGAACTGTAATTATTTCCTTCTTAGTTGGTAGTGGAACTGGTCCGCTCACCTGTGATCCTGTTTTTTTAACAGTCTCGATTATCTTTGAAGAAGATTGATCAATTAGTTGGTGATCATACGCTTTCAGCGTAATTCTCATGATTTGTTGACTTGCCATAAAAAAAGTCGCCTCCTTTTCGCACTCTAATTTCAGTACGACAAGCGGTGACTGTACACTCGACCGTGTGTGTCATAACCAATTCAAAAATAAATATTACTTTATCTTATCATATAGTTATAAACCACATATGTCTGCAAAACTTTATGCTATGCCTTGTACAGTGACTTGCCGTCAGTTTATCTAACTTGACATTCGCTCCACGGAAAACCTACTTAAAAAAGTAACAACCTCGCGCTTCTACGCTATCAATGTCACAGCATTTCTTAGTATACTACAGCACAAAACAATTTGCAACACTTTTTTTGAAAATCTTTTAAGTTTTTTTGATACGTCCTTCCCAGGTTATAAAATTATAAATCTTAGTAATATAATACTCTTATTATATAGGTAGTAACTTTTTATTTCAATATAATATTTAAGAGTTTTGCCTTGTCTTTGTAAGGTAAAATTAACTTGACTAAACAACTTATTTTAAATAAACTAAAATTACATTATTGATTATTTAGTTAATTTAAAGCACGTTTATTTAAAGGAGGCAATATAATGGGAATATTAGCAAGGTTTAAAGAAATTATGTCAAGCAACATCAATGCTATACTAGATAGAGCTGAGGATCCAGCAAAAATGATAGATCAAGCCCTTCGTAACTTAAATACAGACTTAGGTAAAGTTAAATCTGAGACTGCGGCAATTATGGCTGAAGAAAATCGTAGCAAAAGAGAACTAGACAGATGCCAGGAAGATATTGATAAGATGCAAACATATGCCGTTAGAGCGCTAGAATCTAATGAAGAGAGCGATGCAAGGAAGTTCTTAGAGGAAAAAGCCTGGTTAGTTAAGAAGCTTGCTTCTTTAGAAGATAACCATAATATAGCTAAGACTAATTCCGAAAAAATGCGTGATATGCATGATAAACTTGTTATTGACATTTCTGAATTAGAATCAAGGAAAGATGTTATTAAAGGTAAACTTAATGTTGCCAAGGCAAGAGAAAGAATGAATAAGATGGTTAGCTCCTCTGTAACAGATGCCAATTCATCTCTTGCTAATTTTGAAAGATATGAAGATATGGCTAATGCAGCCTTAGATAAAGCCAACGCAATGGCATCGCTTAATCAAACTCAGGAAGATACAAAGATTAATGATTTAATTAACAAGTATTCTAATGTATCTTCCGCAGATATCGATAATGAGTTAGAAGCCCTAAAGGTTAGCTTAGAGAAATAACAAGATGTAAGTAGTTCAATTATGAGGCTGTTGCAAAAAGAGTTCTTTTATTATTTAAAGTTTTTGTAACAGCTTTTTCGAGGTGATATGTATGGTTGTACAATATAAGTGCTCTAACTGTGGTGCTGATATGGCTTTTGATACTGAATCCGAAATGCTCCATTGTAGTAGCTGCGGTAATTATCAGGCAATTGATTCAAAAAGACCTAATGAAGCTACAGGTTCCCCCAATTATGATGGGCAGGAAGAAAGTAATACCTTTAACGGCAATTTACATGATGAGACATTAGATGAGGCAGGAAAAAACACAGTTGAATCCTATAATGATACTCAAGACGATGACTTTATAATTGGACATACCAAGATATTTGATGAGGACGCAAATGAGTATCAATGCAACAATTGCGGCGCAGTGTTAATAACCGATAAAGATACCACTTCAACTAAGTGTTCCTTTTGTAATGCTCCAATGATTTTAAGTGACCGTTTATCTGGCAACTTAGCACCTGCTAAAGTTATTCCTTTTACAATTAATAAGACTGAGGCTACAGAGGCCTTTAGGGCTTGGTGCCGTGGAGGCTTACTTACTCCCAAAGGATTTATGAGTGCTGACAGAATTAAAAGTATTACAGGTCTTTATGTACCTTATTGGCTATACGATTTAAATGGTATAGGTGAGGCTAATGCCACTTGTACTCGCACCCGCAATTACACAAGAGGGGATTATATATATACAGAAACAAACTACTTTAATGTTTATCGTAAGGTTGATTTGAACTATCTTAAAATTCCTGCTGATGCATCAGCTAAATTAGATGATGCCTTGATGGATAAACTAGAACCTTTTGACTACAATAGTTTAAGAAGTTTTGACTTGCCATATTTAGCAGGCTACGTAGCCGAAAAGTATAATTACAATTCAGAAGAGTTGTTTCCAAGGATTAGAGACCGAGTATCAAGTTATGTAGACCAGTATATTAACTCAACTATCAGTGGATATACCACAACTACATATAACTTCAAGAATATTAATGTTCGTAACAAAAGGGCAGATTATGTTTTGTTTCCCGTTTGGATGGTTTCATATGATTATAAAGAAAAGAATTACATTTTTGCCATGAATGGCCAAACTGGTAAAGTAGTGGGCAAACCTCCATTAAGCAAGGGTAAAATTATTGCTTGGTTTACAGGAATTACTACTGGTTCTTTTGTAGTCCTAAGTCTTCTTTCTTTAATTATAGGAGACATCTAATGGAAAACAACAGCAAAAGATACTATCTTAACACTTCTATTTTATTAGCTATAATATTTTCGTTTTTTATAATAAACTTTTATCCAAACCTTATCTTAACCTCATACGCATCACCTGGCCAACAAAAAGTATATGACTTTGCTGGATTATTTAGCCAAGAAGAAGTTGATGAATTAGAAGCAATTAGCCTAAAACAAGGAGAATTAGATAAGGTAGATATTGTTTTTATTACAGATTCATTTAACAACAAAACAAGAAAAGAATACTTAGAAGACTTTTACGATGACTTGGGATTTGGTTACGACACGGAACACGGAGATACAGCACTTATTCTTTTAAATATGGACCCAGGTGATAGGGGTGTGGAAATCCAAGGCTATGGA
>CAZOSE010000044.1:0-9519 GCA_964582385.1 uncultured Lachnospiraceae bacterium | reverse complement strand
TTTTAGATGATATTATCGGACTCCTTAGTGACGGCGATTACTTTGTGGCCTTTGAAGAATTCGCCCTTCAAGTTTCTTACTATATGAACGAAGAAAAGGGAGTAAACACCAACCCTATATATGGTAATGAAACTTCTGGTGACTATTACGGCGAAGCCTCTTATGATGGTACTAGTAATTATTATGGCAAGAAAAGCTTCTTTGAATCTATTCTCTTTAGAATCATTGTTTCAGTAGTTATAGGAATAGTAGCCCTTATTATAATGGCATATAATTCTAGTAGCAAAGTTACAACCACTAACAGAACTTACTTGGACCATCACAGTTCTAGAGTCCTATCTAACCACGACCTTTATGTTAGAACCCATACTACTCGAGTTAGAAAACCCCAACAGCAATCAAGCAGTGGTGGTCGCAGTAGTGGCGGCGGTGGAATATCTGGGGGCGGACGTTCACACAGCGGTGGAGGTAGAAGCTTCTAGCTTTAAAAATATATTAAAGTTTTCAACATAGAAAGGATGAATTAATTATGGGATTTTTTAGAAGACAACTTGCAAACATCATTGAATGGGATGAATTTAGAGATGATATGATCTTTTACAAATGGCATAATGCCGAAATAAAAAAAGACAGTAAAATTATTATAAGACCTGGTCAAGATGCCGTTTTTATGTATAATGGTAAAATTGAAGGAATCTTTGAAGACGAAGGAAATTATGAAGTAGCATCTGACATAGTACCTTTTTTATCAACCCTAAAAGGATTTAAGTTCGGATTTGACAGTGGTATTAGGGCAGAAGTTCTATTTGTTAACACAAAAGAATTTACTATAAAGTGGGGAACACAAAATCCTATCAATATTCCTACAGATGCCTTACCAGGCGGTATACCTATTCGTGCTAACGGTACACTAAACTTTAGAGTTAAAGATTACGTTCAGCTAATCGATAATATTGCAGGAGTTAAAGACAGTTACTTAGTTGAAGAAGTTCAAATTCGTATTACTGCAGTGCTTGATCAATTACTTATGAAGTGGATCGCAAAAGAAGGAAAAGATATGTTCCATCTTCAAGCCAATTCTTTTGAAATAGGCAAGGGAATACAAGAAGATTTAGATATGGAATTGTTTAAAATAGGAATGTCCGTTACAGGCTTTAATGTTATTAGCTTCAACTATCCAAAAGAAATTCAAGATATGATTAACAAAAACGCTTCCTATAATATGGTTGGAGATCTAGGAAGATATCAACAAATATCCATGGTTGACGGTATGTCATCTGGTAAGAACCAAGGTGGTGGCACGGCTGCCGATATGGCAGGCATGATGATGGGGATGAACATTGCAAAGGAAATGATGGAAAACATGAAGGATCCCAACTCTTCAACCCAGTCATCTCCTAGTAATTCTGGCTCACCCCAGCAAAGTGGGATACCAAACTTTTGTCCAAGCTGTGGTCAAAAAACCTCTGGTGCAAACTTCTGCTCCAACTGTGGCCATAAACTAAACTAACTTCTTAAATAAATTAAACTGTAGGCAAGTCTAAGCATTAGTCGTAATGTTTAGCCTTGCCTACAGTTTGATTTACTATTAAAAACTCTCTATTCCACCTTAAATTTTGGATCGTTCTTTAAGTCATTAAGCTTTTGATCAGCATCTTCTTTGCTACTGCCTTTAACTCCAAAGTAGAACTTGATTTTTGGCTCAGTTCCTGATGGTCTAATTGCAAACCAAGCATCATCCGTTAATTCATAATAAAGAACATTAGACTTTGGAAGTCCAGATGGTTTAACTTCTTTTGTCTTTATATCCATAATAGTCTCTGCTTGATAATCTCTTACCTTAAGAACATTGTACCCTGCAAATTCACTAGGAACATTGTCACGGAAATTAGACATAATCTTATTCATTTTTTCAGTTCCAGATATGCCTTTAAAAGTCATTGCAACTACATCTTCTTGGAAGTATCCGTACTTTTTGCGTATAATCTCCATTTGCTCATTAAGATCAATTCCACGGTCTTTATAGTAGGCTGCAGCCTCACATAAAATCATAACTGCTGCAACAGCATCTTTATCTCTTGCATATGTTCCAATTAAGCATCCATAGCTCTCTTCAAAGCCAAACAGATATGTGTATGAACCATCTAATTCAAATTCTTTTATCTTTTCACCTATATATTTAAATCCAGTCAAAACTTCAAATGATTTTGCCCCATATTCTTTTGCAATTTTATCAACCATATTAGTTGAAACAATGGTTTTTATAACCGCACCGTTGGAAGGAAGGGTTCCCTTTGCCTTTCTTTGGGATAGAATATATTCAGCTATTAGCTCACCAATCATATTGCCGTTAAAGAATTCATATTCCCCATTTTTATTCTTTACTTGAAGCCCTATTCGATCAGCGTCTGGATCTGTAGCAAGAATCACATCGCCACCTACCTCTTTTGCTAACTTAAGTGCCAGATCATATACTGCTGGCTCTTCTGGATTAGGATAAGCAACTGTTGGAAAGTTTGGATCTGGTTTTTCTTGCTCAGGAACTACATATACATTTTCAAATCCCGATTCTTTTAGCAGGCGCGGAACAAGGGTGATACCCGAACCATGTATAGGAGTATAAACTATCTTCATATTTTTAGCCGAATCGGAAACAGGATTAATTGAGAATTCTTTAACCGCTTCAATGTATTTGTCATCCATTTCTTTTCCAAGAGATATATATAGGCCCTTTTCCTTTGCTGTTTCAATATCCACTGTTTTTACTGCTGCATAATCTTCTACTTCATTAACTTTAGCAATTATTTCTTCATCTATTGGAGCTGTAATTTGAGCACCATCTTCCCAATAAACCTTATATCCATTATATTCAGGCGGGTTATGACTTGCAGTAATAACAACCCCAGCAATACAACCTAAGTCCCTTAAGGCAAATGATAATTCCGGTACCGGTCGCAAGGATTCAAACACATATGCTTTTATACCGTTAGCATTTAGGCAAAGAGCCGTCTCATTAGCAAACTCTGGGGACATCCTTCTTGAATCATAAGCAATTGCAACACCCCTATCTTGTCCATTTTTCATGTTAATATAGTTAGCTATACCTTGGGTTGCTTTGCGCACAGTATAAAGGTTCATGCGATTAGAGCCTGCCCCTAGAACGCCACGCAATCCCGCTGTTCCAAAATCAAGATCTTTGTAAAAACGTTCCTTAATTTCTTCATCATTATCCTTTAAATCAACTAATTCACTATGTGTTGACTCATCAAAATAATCATTAGCCAACCAAGACTTATACTTGTCTAAATATTCCATATTAGCCCCTTTCTGTTTCAAGCTCATTTATTAATAAGTATCAATTCAAATAAATCACTTCTACTTATTATAACTTAATAAAAAGAAAATGGGAATACAATTTGCCATCCTTTTTCCTCAAATGAGCCTACCCTATTGCCATAATGTGTAACAGATATTATCATGATGAATAAAATAGTCATATAGCGTAAAGGAGAGATACTATGGCTATAAAGATTTTTATAGATCAGGGGCATAATCCCCATAGTGTTAATGCTGGTGCAGAAGGCTTTGGTGTAAGAGAACAAGACATAACCTATAATGTAGGTATATATTTGAGAGACTTTCTGAATGCAGATTCAAGATTCGAGGCCCGTACATCAAGGAACTCACCTGATGAAATCTTGGGGACCAACAATAACACAAGCCTTGCAGCCCGTGTAAATGCAGCAAATTCTTGGCCTGCAAACTATTTTATTAGCATTCACTGTAACGCAAATGTAAATCCAGCGATAAACGGTACAGAAGGTTATGTTTATCAATTTAACACTCAAGCCCATTGGCTTGCACAACATATAGTTCAAGCTATTGTTGATTATGTTGGCACATCCTTTAATGGAGTTAGGACAGCAAACTTTTATGTGCTTAGAAACACTACTATGCCTTCTGCTTTAATTGAACTTGCTTATATAAGCAACCTGGCTGATAATCAGCTACTTGTAAATAATCAATATGACTTTGCCTACGCAATGTATCAAGGTATACTTCGCTACTTCGGTTTCTAAGAAAAAAACTTCTGTAAAGAAAGACTCTCTTAGAAACTAATAAAACAAAATATTTGCTTATAGGAGTTGTACAGTAGTCTTCTTAATGTTATAATTTAGTACCTTTAAAAATATATCTAATAGTTAAAATTTATAAAAATATGAAGGCTGCTGTACAATTAAAATTCTCTTTTATTATATTATATTCTATGTTATAATGTCGTACTAGAGATAACTTTTACTATAACAAAATTTTGACTATTTATTTATGAACAGCCAATCCTTTCTTTAAATTTAACCACTGTAATGCGTTATGCATTAAAAGGGATAGGACTCAAAGATAAATAGTTTTTTTATTAGAGCATTTGCATTATTACACGGAGGGGCAATATGAGTAAAACCATGGAAAATTATGACCAAAATTTAAAAGAACTAGTTTCTTTTGCAAAGAAAAACAAAAATATTGTTGAATTAGATAAAATTAATGAGATCTTTAAAGATTTTAACTTGAATGTAAATCAGATTGATAGTATTTATGATTATCTAGACAGCAACGACATAATAGTTATTGATAACGATGGTGACGATGATACAGATGACGAGTTAGAGGATGGATTTGAAGGTAGTGCAGTAAAACTTGATAACACTGCTGTAAATGAATCAATGACCGATGATCCTGTTAAGTTATATTTGAAAGAGATAGGTAAGTATCCTCTTCTTTCAACAGAAGACGAGATAGAGATTGCACAAAGAATTGAAGCTGGTGAAGAATATGCCAAACGAATTTTAGCAGAATCTAACCTTAGACTTGTTGTTAGTATTGCAAAAAAGTATATTGGTAGAGGAATGTCTTTCCTGGATTTAATTCAAGAAGGTAACCTAGGCTTAATGAAAGCTGTTGAAAAGTTCGACTACAAAAAAGGCTTTAAGTTTAGTACATATGCTACATGGTGGATCAGGCAAGCTATAACTAGATCAATTTCTGATCAATCTCGTACAATTAGAATTCCAGTGCATATGTCTGAAGTGATTAATAAAACATATAGGGTATCTCGTAACTTACTTCAAGAACTTGGGAGAGAACCTAAGGAAGAAGAAATTGCAAAAGCAATGGATATGACTGTTGAGAAAGTTAGAGAAGTACTTAAGATTTCTTCTGACCCAATCTCACTTGACACTCCAATTGGTGAAGAAGATGACAGCCACTTAGGCGACTTCATACAAGACGAAACAATAATGGGTCCTGAAGAGGCAGCTTCATATTCCGCCCTTCAAGAGCAGATTTTAAAATTACTAGACACATTAACAGATAGAGAAAAACGCGTTCTTATACTTCGTTTTGGCTTAGAAGACGGTAGAACTAGAACTCTTGAAGAAGTTGGAAAAGAATTTAGTGTTACAAGGGAAAGAATCAGGCAAATCGAAGCAAAAGCTTTAAGAAAACTTAGACACCCTAGTAGGGCTAGGCTCCTAAAGGGTTATGAAATTCTCTAAATTATACAAGTGATATGATAAGTCTAATTAGATATTCTAATTTTAATTAATTAGAATATCTAGCTTGGAATTGTCATATCACTTTTTTTTACAATAATAATACACCATTCTCTTTTTTCCTTATAATTTGAATTCTAGTAATAATACACTATTCTCTTTTTTCCTTATATTTTACATTCCAAATTATAATATATCTGAATATTTCCACCTAATTTTATGTAATTTGTCACTTTCTGATGACAATTACATAAAATAGAACTATAAAATCATTAAGGAGTAATCAGTTTAAATGGATAACAGACAACAAATGTATGGCCGTTATAACAGGGGATACAGGCAGCAACGTGGCCGCTTACCTAATCAGCCTTCTGACGTAAACCCTGAACGTGAGTATAGAAAAAATAACGACTGCGGTAAAAGTGTCGATAAAGCTATAGATAAATGCGTAAATGATTTGCCTCTAGCAATGGCTTATGTCCCTATGCAAAGATGGGAAAATATATGTGATGCCCAGTCTGGCCTTGCAATGGGAAGTATTTTTAAAGATTTAGTAAAACCTTACTGCCCTGTACTTCAGAGGAGGTGTGGTAGGTAATGAAACAACAAACTAAGGAACAACTATTCCGTATTATAACAGAATCTAGCTTTGCCCTAGATGAAGCCATTCAATTTTTAGACACACATCCTAAAAGTCAGGAAGCTTTAGATTATTACCATCACTATCAAGATATTTATAAGAAAGCACTAAAAGAATACCAAGAATGTTATGGACCTATCAATCAAAAAGATGTGGCTCAGGAAGACTATTGGTCTTGGGTAACTACACCATGGCCATGGGAAGGAGAATGTTAGTATGTGGGAATATCAAAAAAAATTACAGTACCCAATTAATATAAAGTGTCCTGATGCAAATGCTGCTAAAGTTATAATAACCCAGCTTGGCGGTCCTGATGGTGAGCTCGCTGCTTCCATGCGTTACATCTCACAAAGATACGCAATGCCTTATCGTGATGTGGCAGGCATTTTGACAGATATTGGTACAGAAGAACTTGCTCATCTGGAAATGGTCTCCACAATTGTTTATCAGTTATGTAGAGATTTAACCGCAGAACAACTTATAGATTCTGGCTTAGATGTCTATTTTGTAGATCATACCAATGGTGTATGGCCTCAATCAGCAGGTGGTGCCGCTTTTACAGCCGCATATTTTCAATCTAAAGGTGATCCTATTACTGATTTACACGAAGATATGGCTGCAGAACAAAAAGCCAGATCTACTTACGACAACATTTTAAACTTGGTAAGTGACCCTGATGTAACAGATCCTATAAAGTTCTTAAGACAAAGAGAAATTAATCATTATCAAAGATTTGGTGAAGCTTTAAGAAATGTAACAGAAAGACTGAATTCAGATAACTTCTATTATATCAATCCTTCTTTAACAGGCGGTAAGATTCCTGATATGTAAGTAATTTAATACTTTAATTTTAGATATAAGATAATCAATTACAGTAATTAATAGCTTTGATTTTAAGATATAAGATAATCAATTACACCAATTTCAAACCATCTTATTTGTAACATATTAGGTGAGATATAGATAACTCACCTAATATGTTACGTTTTTTACTTCAGCCCCTTTAATGCAGGATTATTTATTAGCCTACCTTCATAATCAAACCTAGACCCATGGCAAGGACAATCCCAGCTAAGTTCGTCTTGGTTCCAAGTCAGCTCACATCCAAGATGGGTGCACCTTGGTAATATTGTAAATATCTCACCATCTTCATCTTTATATACTCCATATTTTTTTCCATCTAGTTCAACAATTTTGCCGTGCCCATTCTCAACCTCTTCAAGTTTTGTCTTAGGTATTTTAAGCTTTTCAACAATAAGTCCTTTAGTTGATTCTTTAATATCTTTGTTTAAGGTCTCCATTGAAGCTGATATTTTAAACCTTTGGGGGGTAAACACTTCTTCATATGGATTATCCCTCTCTAATATTAAATCCCTAATTAGCATTGCTGATACCATTGAAGTTGTCATTCCCCATTTTTTAAAACCTGTAGCCACATACATATTAGGAGTTGATGAAGAATATCTGCCTATATAGGGAATATTATCAATTGTTATACAATCTTGAGCAGACCAACGGCATATTTCTTTACTATTTGGATAAAAATCTGCTGCTGCACTCTTTAATTTATCATAGTATCCACCATACTTGTTCTTACCAGTACGATGGCCTGGCCCTCCAAGTATTAACTTATCATCATAATTCCTAAAGGAATATCCGTTTTCTGATTCATCAATATACATTCCATCTAGTTTAGCTGCATTTTCAAGGGCCATTACATAAGATCTTTCTTGATGCATACGTAAAAAGTAGTATCCTGGAGTGTTAATAAATGGATAGTGACTAGCTACAACTATATGTTTTGCAGTAACTGTTGCCCTATCAGTTATCACCTTATCATCTTCTATGCCCTCTACCATTGTATTTTCATATATTTCTAGTTCATTAATTATTCCCTTAAGAAAATCCAAAGGATTAAAAGAAGCTTGGTCTGGAAAACGAATACTTGCCTTTACATCAAAGGGCAAAGAGGTTTTCGTAGTAAATTCTGCCTTAATTCCAGCCTTATTTGCAGCTTCAACTTCTTTTTCGATTTTAGATACATCATCTAGTGTATATACATAAGAAGGTTCTCTTTGAAAACTACAGGATATTTTCTTGTTTTCGATAATATCCACATAATTCTTTAAGCCCATTTCGTTTGCTAAGGCGTATCCTCTTGCCCTTTCTAATCCGAAGCTGTTAATTAAATTATCATAGATTAGATTATGTTGGGAAGTTATTTTAGCAGTAGTGTTCATTGTTTGGCCACTAGCAACTCTATTAGCCTCTAACACAATCGTTTTAACATTTTCTTGATGTAATAAATAAGCAATCAATAAACCAGCCATACCTGCACCAATAACGACTACCTCTGTTTTTTTATCTTCCTTTAGTGGCTTCATTTGCGAAAACTTTGTATTCAAACTCCATATTGATGACATAATAATTACCCTGCCTTTCCATACTTATTTCCAATCCATTAATCATCCAAATCTTTGTCAATCAGGTTTACACTAACCAATGCAGACACACCCTTTTCCTGCATGGTTATACCATATAATCTGTCTGCTGCTTCCATGGTACCTCTACGATGTGTAATAACAATAAACTGTGTATGTTTTGTTAATTTATGTAAATATTTTGCATATCTGGATACATTGGATTCATCCAGGGCCGCCTCGATTTCATCTAACAGACAAAATGGTGATGGCTTTAGATTCTGAATGGCAAATAATAATGCAATCGCAGTCAAAGCTTTTTCTCCACCAGACAGCTGCATCATATTCTGCAGTTTCTTTCCTGGCGGCTGTGCTATGATGCGGATTCCTGCTTCCAGAATATCTTCATCCTCCATCAATTCCAACGTACCTTTTCCGCCACCAAACATTTCCTTAAATACTTTGTCAAACTCACTGCATATCTGATGAAATTTTTCTTCAAACTGTTTTCGCATCGCAGTGTCTAATTCTTCAATAATTTTTAACAAGGTCTGTTCCGCCTGCACCAAGTCATCGTGCTGTGTTTTCAGGAATTCATAGCGCTCCATCAAGTTCTTAAAATCCTCAATGGCATTAACATTGACATCGCCAAGCTTTTTGATTTGCTCCTTTAACGCAGATATTTCACGTTTCATGGCGGCTAAATCTGTCATTGCTTCATTAGCAACAAAAATTATCTTTCTAAACTCTGTAATATGTCTTGTATCAAAAAAGTCTCTAAACTCATTCTTATTATTATATATATATTTATAATTACTATGTACATAAAAAGCACTATTAGTTGAAGATGTTAAGGCTATTTTATTAGCTGATAAACTATATGTTGCGTAGCAACAACTAAAGTCAAACT
>CAZOSE010000043.1:0-12843 GCA_964582385.1 uncultured Lachnospiraceae bacterium | reverse complement strand
GTCAGCTTATTAATGATGGTGGCCTTGGACATACATCTTCAATCTATATTGATACAATTACTGCTAAAGAAAAGTTAGAAGTTTTCGAAAGAAGTATGAAAACTTGTAGAGTACTTGTTAACACACCATCATCTCAAGGTGGTATAGGTGATATATACAACTTTAGCTTAGCACCTTCTCTAACCTTAGGATGTGGAACTTGGGGTGGTAACTCTGTATCCGAAAATGTTGGTGTAAAACACTTACTTAACATAAAGACAGTTGCAGAAAGGAAAGAAAATATGCTTTGGTTTAGAGTTCCTGAAAAAATCTACTTAAAAAGAGGGTCATTACCAGTTGCTTTAGATGAACTTAAAACAGTACTGGACAAAAAAAGAGTATTTATAGTTACAGATAAGTTTTTATTCCAAAGCGGACTTGCAAGTGCAGTAACAAGCAAATTAGATGAACTTGGAATTGTACATAAAACTTTCTTTGAGGTTGAACCAGATCCTACTCTAGATAGTGTGAAAAAAGGTGCAGCTGACATGTTAGCATTTGAACCAGATTGTATTATTACACTTGGTGGCGGTAGTCCAATGGATGCAGCAAAGATGATGTGGGTGCTGTATGAACATCCAGATGTTAACTTTATGGACTTAAGCATGACCTTTATGGATATTAGAAAGCGTATTAAAGACTTCCCTAAAATGGGAGAAAAGGCATACTTTATTGCAATTCCTACTACAGCAGGTACAGGTTCTGAAGTAACTCCATTTGCAATAATTACTGATGAAAAATCAGGAGTTAAGTACCCAATAGCTGACTATGAACTTTTGCCAGACATGGCAATTATAGATGCCGATTTGATGATGAATGCACCAAAAGCTCTTACGGCAGCTTCTGGTATTGATGCTGTAACCCACGCATTAGAAGCTTATGTATCGGTGATGGCTACAGATTATACAGATGGTTTGGCGCTTAAATCATTGAAACTAATATTTGAGTATTTACCAAGAGCCTATGACAATGGGAATAAAGACCCTCTTGCCAGGGAAAAGATGGCTAATGCAGCAACAATAGCAGGTATGGCCTTTGCAAATGCATTCCTAGGAGTATGTCACTCTATGGCACATAAGCTAGGAGCCTTCCACGGTCTACCTCATGGTGTAGCAAATGCTCTTCTTATAAATGAAGTAATAAAATTCAATTCATATGAACAACCTACAAAGATGGGTACCTTCTCTCAATACGACCATCCACATACTCTTTCTAGATATGCAGAAGTTGCTGGTTATTTAGGTTTATCAGGAAATGATGATAAAGAAAAAGTTGAAAGTCTAATGAAGGCAATAAACAAGCTTAAAGAGCAAGTTGGTATTAAAGAAACAATCAAAGACTATGGTATTGAGGAAGATAAGTTCTTAGAATCAATTGATGAAATGGTAGACCAAGCTTTTGATGATCAATGTACAGGAGCTAATCCAAGATATCCGCTAATGAGTGAAATAAAGCAAATGTATCTAAACGCATACTATGGGGAGGTCAAATAATGAATTTTTATAATATTGATAATGTAATTGTAAAAAGGGCAGATAAGGTTATCTATCGTGATAATGATAAGTTGGTAAAATTGTTTGGAAAGTCATATTCTAAAGCTGATATTTTAAATGAAGCATTAAACCAGGCAAGGGTTGAAGAAACAGGCCTTGCAATACCTAAGCTACTAGAAGTTAGAATAATAGATGATAAATGGGCTATTATCATGGAGTATATTGAGGGTAAGACCCTAGAAGAACTAATAAATGAGAACCCAGATAAAGAGCATGAATATTTAGAGAAATTTATTGACCTTCAGATCCTAGTTCATACAAAGAGAGCAGCACTTTTAAACAATCATCAGGATAAAATGAACAGAAAAATATCTGAGACTGGCCTAGATGCAACAACGCGTTACGAATTAAATATGCGCCTTGCAGGAATGCCTAAACATAATAAAGTTTGTCATGGAGACTTCAATCCAAGTAATATTATTATTACTAATGAAGGAATACCATATATTATTGACTGGTCTCATGTGACAAGGGGAAATGCCTCTGCGGATGTTGCAAGAACATACTTATTATTTTATTTAAATGGTAAAGAAGAGATTGCTAAGGAATACTTAAAGTTATTTTCAAAAAAAACTGATACCGCAATACAATATATTCAACAATGGATTCCAATTGTTGCTGCATCACAGCTTGTTAAGGGTAAGGAAGAAGAAAGAGAATTTCTCTTAAAATGGATTGACGTAGTAGATTACGAGTAAATAAAAAAAGAAGTCTTAAAATGATACCGAAATATTGGGTAGTAATTATAATTAAATAGGCAATCAAAAAGGACTGATTCTTGTATTGTACAGGAATCAGTCCTTTATATAGTTATAATACTAATTTTTATCTTTCGAAACCTTATCATAAGCCTTAGCATTACTAACTTCCATGGGGATTAGTAAAATTTGATGATTTAATTAGTGAATAGTTTACAAGAAAATAGAAAAAGTAAATAGAAAAAGAGATAAAATGAAGACTATTAATAAAAGAGAAAATGGTGTAGAATAATGAAAGTCAACATAAAGAATGATTATTTTATAAAATATGTTTGAAAATATAGTCATGAAAGGTGGTTATATTGATAATATGGTATTTAGACAAGGGACCATAGATGATATTGTTGATATTTATGATATTATTAGAGGAGCTAAGAAGTTTTTAAAAAGTAAAGGTATAGATCAGTGGCAGAATAATTATCCTAATGAAAGTACGGTTATGACTGATGTTAGTGAAGGGGTTAATTATGTTTGCTATGATAAAGATAAACTTGTTGGTACTATTGTAGTTATCTTTGGTGGAGAGCCAACTTATGATAAAATATATGATGGAGAGTGGCTAACAGAAGGTGATTATGCTACAATTCATAGAATGGCTTTGGATGAGAAAGTTAGGGGTTTAGGGATCGCGGCTAAGCTGATTTCTTTTGGGGAGACTTTGTGTATACAAAAGAATATTAGGAGTATTAGAGTTGATACCCATAGGGATAATGCTCCTATGCAAAAGATGCTAAGTAAGAATGGTTTTACTTATTGTGGTATTATTTACTTAACAAGTGGCGATGAAAGACTTGCCTTTGAGAAAGTTTTAAGATGAATATAGGGAGGCTTGCTAAGTGTTTTCAAAAAAAGATTTAAGAATTTTAATTATACCATTAATTGTTGAACAAGTCCTGGCTGTTGCAGTTGGTATGATTGATACAATCATGGTTTCAAGTGTTGGTGAAGCAGCAATTTCAGGAGTTTCATTGGTGGATGCTATTGCAATATTGCTTATTGGGCTATTTGCAGCCTTGGCAACAGGTGGTTCCGTAGTTGCCGCTCAGTACTTGGGAGGCAATAATAAGGAAAGAGCTAATGATGCAGCAAAACAGTTATTGCTATTAGTTGCAGCCTTATCTATTGTCCTTACAGTTATCTCTTTAATAGGCAACAAGGTTATTTTAGACCTAATATATGGTGATATTCCATCAGACGTTATGGAAAATGCAAGGACATATTTTTATATTACAGCCCTTTCCTTTCCTTTTTTAGCAGTATATAACGGAGTTGCATCTCTGTTTCGTATAATGGGTAATTCCAAAATATCAATGCAAACATCTATTATAATGAACACTATTAATATCCTGGGTAATGCCTTTTGTTTATATGTATTAAAAATGGGAGTTGCGGGTGTTGCTATACCGACTTTGATTTCAAGAGTTGTTGCAGCAGTAATAACTATGGTATTAATAACAAATCGTAAAAATGATATATTTATAGATAGTTATAGGAAGATAAAGTTTAATTTATCGATGATAAAAAGAATTTCTTCTTTAGGAATTCCAAACGGAGTAGAAAATAGTGTTTTTCAAACAGGAAAGATTTTGGTACAAGGTATAATAGCAGGTTTTGGTACTACTGCAATTACAGCTAATGCAGTAGCAGGTAACGTTACTAGGATAGCATTTATTCCTGGTGGTGCCATAGGCCTAGCGGCAATCACAATAATAGGAAGGTGTGTCGGAGCTAGGAAATTCGATGAGGCCAAAGATTACACTATGAAACTTATGAAACTTACATATGTTATAACCTTCTTCTTGAACATAGCTATAATATTATTAATTAGTCCAATTCTTAAAATTTATAATTTAAGTAACCAGACTTATGAACTAGCAAAACAATTAGTTATCTTACACTCTATCTTTTCCATTTTCCTATGGCCAGCCTCTTTTACCCTACCTAATGCTCTTAGGGCGGCTAATGATGCCAGGTATACTATGGGGATTTCAATGTTCTCAATGTGGACATTTAGGATAATATTAAGTTATGTGTTTGCAATTTACTTTAATATGGGTGTTATTGGTGTTTGGATAGCTATGATTGTAGACTGGGTATTTCGTTCAGCCAGTTTTATTATCAGGTTCATATCAGGGAAATGGTTAAAATACGCTTACTAATGTGGTTGACCCTCTACTAGGTAACGTAATTGTTTATATTTATCTTATACAAATTTTTCGCTATAAGGGCATGGCTCAGGTGATTCACGCGCAAATTTTTGTATAGGATAAAGTTTTTAAAAGATTATGAGAATTAGTTTATAAGATATTTCTAAAAGTAGATTGACAATAGGACTAGAAATGGATAGAATATTAGTAGTTACTTAAATTGATATTAAGAAATTATGGGGGTATAGCTCAGTTGGGAGAGCGCTTGAATGGCATTCAAGAGGCCAGCGGTTCAAGCCCGCTTATCTCCATTTATGATTTAAAGATGAGAAAAATATTATGGTCATGTAAACGTAGCGAGGAATCCTCTTAAGGCTTTTGTAATAGATTCTTCGCTACTTTTGCTATGATGTTAAGTAAGGTAACTTTAACAATTTATAGAATATATACAAAAAGAGGAATATCAACTTATGAATAAGAATAAGCTAGTGGTGGTTTTTGTCTTTGTTTTATTTCTAAATGGAATAGTTTTGACTGGATGTTCTAAAGGTAGTAAGAATTATGATAATGGAATTAAGGCTTTTAAAGAGGAAGATTATGAGACTGCAGCTAATGAGCTTGCCGAAGCAATTAAGATGAATCCAGATAGAGGAGATTACTTTCTGGCTTACGGTAATACCCTACTCTTATTAGAGAATTATGAGGAAGCTCTTAACGTGTATAATCAGGTAATTACTGAAAAAGACAGTAAAGTAGTTAGGGAGAACAATAAAAGGGCCTATTATGGTAAAGGTATTACATATTATAATACTAAAGAGTATGAGAAGTCTATTGGCCAATTCGACTTAGCCCTTGCTATAGATGAATTAGAGGATATGAATTTGGATATATTGCTATATAAGGGAGATACTCAGATTGATGGGGAGTTTTATGAAGAAGCTAAGTCTACATTAACTTCAGCGATTGAAATTGATTCTAATAACTCAAACATTTATTTTAAAAGAGCAAATGTATATAAAGAGCTTAAAGAGTATGAAAAAGCAGAATCAGATTTTAATCAAGCGATATCAGTCAAACCGGATTTTTACGAATATTATTTTGCAAAGTTTCATCTTCTTGAAGAACAGGGTAAAGATAATGAAGCGAGAGATATATTAGAAAGTATTACAAGTATTAAAGTTAATAATACAGAGGATATTTATAATAATGCAAAGGCTAATTTTCATTTAGGAAATTATGATTCTGCACAGGAGGGACTTTTAAAGTCTATAAAAGAAGGAATAATAGAAGCTAACTATTATTTGGCTTATATACTAGAAGAAAAAGATGATTATGAAGGTGCAATTGCTTATTATGAGGCCTTTTTTGCTAGCCCCTTAGATGAATATGATATTGGAGACTATAATATAGCACTGGCCTATAACCAGATGGGATACTGCTTCCTTGAACTAGAGTATTTCGATAAGGCACTTGAGTCTTTTAACAATGGCTTAAGTTTTGAAGTTTCTTCACTTAGTCAATCTTTGTTAATAAACAAAATTGTAGCCTTAGAATCCCTAAGTGACTATAATCAGGCTTATGAAGTTCTCAATGAATATATAGCCGAATATCCCGAAGATGAAGCAGCCTTAAGGGAATTAGAGTTCGTTATAACAAGGTTGCCAGAGGCAAGTTAAAGACAATTTTTCAAAAATGTATCTATCCGAAGTTTTATCTGCCCTAGGAGGTAATAAATGTTTGATATCGAAGAACAACAAGAAAAATTTATATTGGTAGCTGTATCTACTAGAGATGATGACGATACAAATGAGTCACTTGATGAGTTAGAAGAGTTAGTTTACACAGCCGGAGGAATTACTGTTGGAAGGGTTGTTCAAAATAGAGAACGTATTCATCCAAGATCTTATATAGGTAAAGGTAAAATTGACGAAGTAATTGATCTAATAGAAGAGCAGAATGCAACAGGTATAGTGTGCGATGATGAACTAACACCAGCACAGATGAGAAACCTAAGTAAGGATATTGAGACAAAGGTTATGGATAGAACTGTACTTATACTTGATATCTTTGCCAATAGAGCTACTACAAAAGAAGGAAAGATTCAAGTAGAACTTGCACAACTTAAGTACCGTTCCACCCATTTAGTAGGTATGAGAACTTCCTTATCTAGACTTGCAGGAGGTATTGGTACTAGAGGTCCTGGTGAAATGAAGCTAGAGACAGATAGAAGACACATTAGAGATCGTATATCTGTTTTAAAAAGTGAACTTGACCAAGTAAAACAAACTAGGGACACCATTAGAGAGTCTAGAAATAAGAGCAACATGCCAGTGGTTTCTATTATAGGATATACTAATGCAGGCAAATCAACCCTACTTAATACCTTAACTGATGCAGGTGTTTTAGAGGAAGATAAATTGTTTGCAACCCTTGATCCAACTACAAGAAACTTAGAACTACCAAGTGGCCAACAACTACTCTTAACTGATACTGTAGGTTTTATAAGGAAACTTCCCCATAATTTAATAGAATCATTTCAAAGTACCTTAGAAGAGGCCAAATATGCAGATATAATTCTACATGTAGTAGACAGCTCTAACCCAGATGTATACAAGCAAATGCATATTGTTTATGAAACTCTTAAAAGTCTTGGAATCAAAGATAAACCAATCATCACACTTTTTAATAAAGATGATTTGAGGGATAAGGATACAATATTAAAAGATATTAAAGCAGATCATACTTTAAAAATCTCGGCAAGGCATGGTACAGGATTAGACAAACTTTTAGAAGCAATTGAAGAAGTTTTAAGAGAAAACAAAGTTTATATAGAAAAGGTATTTAACTTTAACGAAGCTGGAAAAATTCAAATCATTCGTAAGTATGGTGAGTTGTTAGAAGAAGAATATCAAGCAGAAGGAATCTTTGTAAAAGCTTATCTACCTAAAGATTTATATGAAAAAAGAAAGTATGAATTAGAGTAGGAAAATCACAATTTAATATAATGATAATTTTAGATATAAAAGTTAAAATATTAACTTGTCTAAAAAGCCTATAAACACAAGATGTAGTGGTTGTTGTGAAAATAAAATCATATATCTTGTGTTTTTTCCTTGACTATCAAGGGGGCATTTGTTAGAATAAAAGTGCATGGAAAACAGAAAAAATTAACAAAAGATAGTCAAGGAAGGAGTTATTAAATGATACAGGTTATCAAAAGGGATGGGGAAATTGCGGAATTTAATTTAGCAAAGATAAGTGCAGCTATAACTAAAGCATTTAATGCAACTAATAAAAACTATACAGAAGATATTATTAATTTGTTGGCACTTAGAGTTACTGCTGAGTTTCAAGATAAGGTTAGTGAAGGACAAGTAAGTGTAGAGGGTATACAAGACTGCGTAGAACATGTTTTAGAACAAAGTGGCTATACGGATGTAGCGAGGGCTTATATCTTATATCGTAAGAACAGAGAAAAGATTCGTAATATGAATAGTACTTTTCTTGACTATAAAGATTTGGTTAATAACTATGTAAAGGAAGAAGATTGGAGAGTTAAAGAAAACTCTACAGTAACATATTCTGTTGGAGGTCTAATTCTTCACAACTCAGGTTCGATTACTGCTAATTATTGGCTTTCAGAAATATATGATGAAGAAATAGCAGATGCTCATAGGAATGCAGACCTACATATTCATGACCTATCAATGTTAACAGGTTATTGTGCTGGATGGTCATTAAGACAGCTAATTGAAGAAGGTCTAGGTGGGGTACCAGGAAAGATTAATTCATCCCCAGCCAAACACCTGTCTACCCTTTGTAATCAGATGGTTAACTTCCTAGGAATCATGCAAAATGAATGGGCAGGTGCTCAAGCCTTTTCATCTTTCGATACATATCTAGCCCCTTTTGTTAAGATAGATAACCTATCATATGATGATGTAAAACAATGTATTCAATCGTTTATTTATGGTGTTAACACTCCTAGTAGATGGGGTACCCAAGCACCATTTTCCAATATAACATTAGATTGGACAGTTCCTAGTGACATGGCTGACAAACTATGTTTAGTTGGAGGTCAAGAACTTGACTTTACATATAGAGATTGTAAAAAAGAAATGGATATGATTAATAAGGCATACATAGAAGTTATGATTGAAGGAGATGCTAACGGAAGGGGTTTTCAGTATCCAATTCCAACATATTCAATAACTAGAGACTTTGACTGGTCTGATACAGAAAACAACAGATTATTATTTGAAATGACTGCCAAATATGGAACGCCATATTTCTCTAACTATATTAATAGTGATATGGAACCTAGTGATGTACGTTCAATGTGCTGCAGACTTAGACTTGATCTTAGAGAACTTAGGAAGAAATCAGGTGGCTTCTTTGGTTCAGGAGAAAGTACTGGCTCTATAGGTGTTGTTACCATTAACTTGCCTAAGATTGCATATCAAGCAAAAGATGAGAGCGATTTCTTTAACAGACTAGATAAAATGATGGATATAGCTGCTCGTTCTCTTGATGTTAAGAGAAAAGTTGTAACTAGACTACTTGAAGGTGGTTTTTATCCATATACAAAACGTTATTTAGGCACATTTGAGAACCACTTTTCAACAATTGGATTAATTGGTATGAATGAAGTTGGACTTAATGCAAATTGGTTAGGCAACGACATGACTCATAAAGAAACATCTGATTTTGCTGCAAAGACTCTAAACTATATGAGAGAGCGTTTGTCAGATTATCAAGAAGAGTATGGTGACCTATATAACCTTGAGGCAACTCCTGCAGAGTCAACAAGCTACCGTCTTGCAAAGCATGATAGAAAGAGGTTCCCAACCATTAAAACTGCTGGAGAGCAAGGGGAAACTCCTTACTATACTAATAGTTCACACTTGCCAGTAAATTATACTGAGGACGTATTTGAAGCATTAGACATTCAAGATGAATTACAGACTCTATATACATCAGGAACTGTATTCCATTCATTTATAGGAGAGAAACTTCCAGATTGGAAGGCAGCAGCTAAGGTTGTACGAGCCATAGCAGAAAACTATAAACTGCCATATTATACAATATCTCCAACATATTCTATCTGTAAAGTTCATGGGTATTTTTCAGGTGAACACTTTAATTGTCCAGAATGTGGAATAACAGCTGAAGTTTATAGCCGTATAACCGGATATTATAGACCTGTTGGCCACTGGAATGATGGTAAGGTTCAAGAATACAAAGATAGACAAGAGTATAATCTTGAAGAAGTAACATCAAGTGTTATGTTTTACAATAGACCAAAAAGAAGCAAGAAAAGTGAAGACAAATCCCAAACAGGCTTAGAAGCAAATAGTGATTTATATTTATTTACAACAAAAACCTGTCCTAATTGTCAAATAGCTAGAGATTATTTAAAAGATATTCCTTACGCAGAGATTGATGGCCAAGAGAATATTGAATTATCAAGTAAATATAAAGTAATGCAAGCACCTGCTTTAGTTGTTGTAAGTGGTGATGAATATACAAAACATGTAGGAGCTACTAATATTAAAAGGTTTAGTGAAAATGTTTATCAAAAGTTATAAAATCCTTTTGATGATTATCTATACTAAATACTTCTATCAACTGTAGTGATTAAACAGATTACAGTTTAGAGAGAGAAAATCAACTAATAAGGCGATCTAAGAACTATTAATAAGTTCGTAGGTCGCTTTTTATGAAAGATATTGAAAAAATTACAATATAAATGTACACTTAATTTAATGACTTTTATAGATGAAGGAGAATTATATGAGTTTAGCTGATAATATATTTATAGATATGTGTAAAGATGTTTTAGAAAATGGATCTTCTACTGAAGGAGAAAAGGTTAGGCCAAAATGGGAAGATGGCTCATCTGCTTATACAATAAAGAAGTTTGGTGTAGTTAATAGATACGACTTATCAAAGGAGTTTCCTGTTATTACCCTTAGAAGAACTGCAATTAAAAGCTGCATTGATGAGTTATTATGGATTTGGCAAAAAAAGTCCAATAATATAAATGAATTAAATAGTAAGATATGGAATAGTTGGGCTGATGCAGAAGGAACGATTGGTAAAGCCTATGGTTATCAATTGGGAGTAAAGCATAAATATAAAGAAGGAGAAATGGATCAGGTAGACCGTGTTATACATGACTTGAAAAACAATCCTTATAGCAGGCGAATAATGACTAATATTTTTGTACATCAAGACTTACATGAAATGAACCTATATCCTTGTGCTTACAGCATGACATTCAACGTTACAAAGTCAAAAGATAGCGACAAACTAATATTAAATGGAATACTAAATCAAAGGTCACAAGATATTCTTACAGCTAACAATTGGAATGTTTGCCAATATGCAATTCTAATTCATATGCTAGCCCAGGTTTGTGATATGGAAGTTGGAGAATTAGTTCATGTTATAGCCGATGCCCATATATATGATAGACATATACCAGTAGTAGAGGAACTTATTACAAGGCCAACATTTGATGCTCCAAAGCTTTGGATAAATCCAGAAGTAAAAGACTTTTATGAATTTACAGTAGATGATTTTAAGCTAGAAGACTATGACCATGGTCCACAAGTAAAGGATATTCCTGTTGCAATATAAAAGACTTATCTAGGCGTGGGATAAAGAATGATATAGGAGGTGTAGAAAATGAATTTAATTGTTGCAGTTGATAATAACTGGGCTATTGGAAAAGATAATAAGCTACTAATAAGAATACCCCAAGACCAAAGGTTTTTTAAAGATCATACAACAAACAATGTTATAGTAATGGGTAGAAAAACTTTAGAAAGTTTTCCTGAAGCCAAACCTCTAGCTAATAGAAAGAATATAGTAATTACTAAGAATCCAAATTATGAGGCAAAAGATGTTACCATTGTAAATAGTATAGAAGAAGCCATTAAAGAAATAAAAAAACATAAGACTGAGGATGTTTATATAATTGGTGGACAAACCATTTATGAGCAATTTCTAGATTATTGTGATGTTGCTTATATTACAAAAATTAATTATTCTTACGATGCTGATGCTTTTTTCCCAAACTTAGATAAAAAGAAAGAGTGGAAGTTAGAAGCTTATTCAGAAGAATTCACCTATTATGATATAGAATATATATTTACTAGGTATGTAAATAAAAATGTTAAAACATTTAATTAGACTTGTTATTAGAGAATTAATTAGGAGCTAACAACTATTATGAAAGATATTATTAATAGAATCAAAAACAATGACCTCTTTAGTAAAATGTCTGATAAAGAGATTGAAGGTATTTTAGAGTGTAGCAGTTCACAGATAAAAGGGTATTCTAAAAACACCAAAATATTTAGCCAAGAAGATCCTCCAAAGGCTTTATATATTCTTGTTTCTGGAAGCATTGTTGTATGCCGTGACTCGTTAAATGGAAGAAGGTATATAGTAACTAATATAGAAGAAAATGAAATGTTTGGTGAGGTATATGTGTTTTTAGAAGGTGAGGAGTATCCATACTATGCTCTTGCAACATCTGATGCTAAGGTACTGGAAATACCAAAATCATTCTTTTTTCATTCTTGCAAAATTGATTGTAATGGTCATAATTTGATGATTAGAAACATGTTAAAAATTTTATCTCAAAAGGCCTTTTTCCTAAATAATAAGGTACAACTACTATCTCATGGTAGTTTAAGGCAAAAGATAGGAAAATATATAATAGAGCAATTAGATGAATCAATGTATGTTAAATTATATATGAACAGAGAAGAGCTAGCTGATTACTTAAGTGTGGCAAGACCTTCTTTATCAAGAGAGCTTAATAAGATGCAAAAAGATGGTCTAATAGAAGTTGATAGAGATATTATTAGAGTTATGAATTACAATGATTTATTAGATTGTGTAGAAGGTATGGAAGATTAAAAACTTAAAATTTGAAAAAAAGTTTCGATACGTAACATTTGTTACAGAAAAATATAAACTTATGTTATAATATATTGATAGCAACACAAAAACATTAAAAAAATTAACTATATAAAGCAGTTTAAAACGGTATTTAAATATTCTAGGAGGATAAATTATTAATGGAAAACACAGTACAGGATTACAAAATGTTTTGTTATCAATGTCAAGAAACAGCAGGAAACACAGGATGTACTAAAGCAGGTGTTTGTGGTAAGAAGGCAGATACATCTAACTTACAAGACTTACTAATTTATACATCTAAAGGTATATCTGAAGTAACTACAAGACTTAGAGCAGAAGGAAAAACTGTAGGAACAGATGTTAACCACATGATAGTATTAAATCTATTTACAACTATCACTAATGCAAACT
>CAZOSE010000042.1:0-13094 GCA_964582385.1 uncultured Lachnospiraceae bacterium | reverse complement strand
GCTTAACAGACAAAACCACTAAAATAGCCACTTGTATGGTCTCATACAAGTGGCTATTTTAATAAAAGTATTCTAAGCCTAGTTTATTATATCTATTATCTGGCTTTATTAGCAGCTTCTCTTTCAATCTTAGAGTATACACATCCACAATAATCTTGTCGGTAAAGATTATGTTCTTTAGATAGTTCAATAGAACGCTTATATCCGTTCTTCTTTTTAAAATCAGAGTGCAAATAAGGAATATCATACTTTTGTGATAAGTTTTCTCCGATGTCGTTTAACTTAGCAGAGTTTTTATAAGGGCTAATTGATAGAGTTGTAGTAAAGTAATTAAAATTGCTATCACGAGCCACTCTAGCAGCCTCTTCTAAGCGAAGTTCATAACACCTAAAACAACGTTCTCCGCCTTCAGGGACACTTTCGTATCCTTTTGCTATTTGATAAAAACGTTCAGGGTCATATTTACCTACTATAAATTTAATTGGGTGTTTAACTTGTAAATTGCTAATTAATCTCTTTTGTTCTTCTACACGACGTTCATACTCCTCCTTATAGGATATATTTGGATTGTAGAAGAAGATTGTAATATTAAAATGGTTAGATAAGTATTCTAATACATAAGTACTACATGGAGCACAGCAACTGTGTAGTAGAAGGCTTGGAACCTGTTCTTTTTCTTTAAATTGTTCTATTGTTTTGTCTAATATTTTTTGATAATTTATTTTATTAATATTCATAAATTAATGAGCCATGGACTATTATTATGTTCATAATATGGGCTTTAGTTACACCCCTTTCATTTTGCACTTGATTTTTCTATATAAATATTATAATATAGGATTGTTGTGAAAACAAGAAAATTTCATAACTACTTATTTAATCGAGGTGTGGCTTAGCTTGGCTAGAGCGCCGCGTTAGGGACGCGGAGGTCGTCGGTTCAAATCCGGTCACCTCGATTATCTATTATAACTAATTAATAAAACATCTAATACAGGGTCTAATACAGCAATTCCCAATAATGTCCCGTAACATGATATCTTAAACCACACTGTACATTCCTCTCATTTATAAAAGTTTCGCAAATATATATAATAGTAGGTAGTCCTGCAAAATGTTCCTTACTTGAGTCTAGAATTCTGTCGATCTTTATTTGACTTAGCTTACCATTAATATCTTGATATTCAAAATATAAGGGTTTAATTTCACCCATAGGATTAAAAACGGCAATAACTCCTGTTTCGTGTCTAGAGTATAGTTTGCCTTTTTTTGTGTTGTTTTTATTATATTTAATTATAAAAGAGGAACCAAACATTTAATTCACCATCCCAACAAAGAACACAACAAACGTATGTTCGAGAGTTTTATATAGAAATTATACAAAAGGTTTATTCATATGTCAAGTTGATAATTTCACCTTTAAAAAGGATATCTGATAATTTAATCTTTAAAAGGCTATTTTGATCTTACCTTAAAAAGTCTAGTCAAATTCACAAATACACTTTATCTAGTGTTGACATTGAGTGGAAAGAGGATTATAATTATTAAATGAAAACGATTCTCAAAAACAAAAGACAAATTATCAGCAGAAAGGATAATGTCATGACCTTACAAGACGCCCAGAGCGGCAAAGAATATATTATTGAAGAATCTATGCTAAGGCAACCTCAAAAGCGGAGGCTAGAGGCTATGGGTTTGATAGAGGGAACAATAATTCGTAAAATTAACGAAGCCTTAGATGGTTCGGTTATTTTTATAGTAAGAGGAACAAGGCTTGCCCTTGGTAAAGAATTAGCCAACGATATAATAATCAGGGAAATAACTCCAGAGGATATAAACAATAGGAGAAGAAGACGAGGAAGAGGTCTAATAAACGGCCATAGTAAAGGCACTGGTAAGGGCCTAAGAAACGGCCATGGTAGAGGTGTTGGTATGGGTCTAAGAGATGGCCATGGTAAGGGTAACAAAGAGGGAAGGGAAAGAGGTAAGTAGATTGTCGACAAGTAATAATTCATATGATAAGTTAAATAAGTTTAATACGAAAGAGGCAAAAGAATTACAAGTTGGCTTTATAGGTAATCCCAACAGTGGGAAAACAACTCTTTTCAATGCTTATACAGGTGCACAATTAAAAGTGGCAAACTGGCCAGGTGTAACTGTAGAGAAAAAAGAAGGAGCATTTAAATATCATAATCATATATATAAGCTAGTGGATTTACCAGGTATTTATAGTTTGACTTCTTACACTATAGAAGAAAAGGTAAGTAGGCAATATATTTTAAGTGATGATGTAGATGTAATTGTTGATGTGGCAGATGCATCTAATCTTGAGAGAAACTTATACCTGACTCTACAATTAATTGAAATGGGTAAACCAACAGTTTTAGCCCTTAACATGATGGATATCATAGAAGAAAGAGGAATGGAAATTGATCTCCACCGCTTTCCAGAAATACTTGGTATTCCGGTAATTCCAGTATCTGCAAGAAGGAAAACAGGTTTAGATATTTTGATGCATACAGTATCCCACCATAAAGAAGTTGCACCAGAAAACCCACATGTGGTTGTTTATAGTGACTTAATTGAAGATAAGATAATTAAAATAGTGGAAAGATTAAAAGCTCATGATCCTGACATTTTTAATCCAAGATTCTATGCTATAAAGTTACTTGAAAATGATCCTGATATAATGGAAAATTGTTCAGTTGATGCTTCTGATATTGTAGATAAGAGTTATGAGACTGATATTATAAATCAAAAGTATGATTTTATAGAAGTTCTTGTTAACAAACAAGAAACAGCAAAATTTACAGATAAAATTGATAGTGTGCTTACTCATAGGACTTGGGGAATTCCCATATTTTTAGGAATTATGGGACTTGTATTCTTGCTAACCTTTGCCCTGGGTGATGGAATCAAAGGGATATTTGAAGGGTGGCTTGAAAGTTTTAGTGAGGGCTCAACGAATGTACTTCTAGCTATTAAGGCAGGTCCAATTTTGACTTCTTTAATTATAGATGGAATTATAGCTGGTGTTGGTACAGTTTTAACCTTTTTACCTAATATCGCGATTTTGTTTTTAGCATTGGCATTTCTAGAAGATAGTGGATACATGGCAAGGGTAGCCTATGTAATGAATGGAGTTATGAATAAAATAGGCTTATCAGGAAGAGCATTTATCCCAATGCTTCTTGGATTTGGTTGTACTGTTCCTGCAATTATGGCAACAAGAACCTTGGAAAATGAGAGAGATAGGCGAAAGGTTATACTTATTACACCATTTATGTCATGTAGTGCAAAAATTCCAATTTACGTTTTATTGTCAAGTATGTTTTTTGGAAAGTATGCAAGTTTGGCAGCCTTATCAATGTATATCATTGGTCTTTTAGCCGGGCTTGTAACTGCATATGTTGCAACAAAAATAGAAGAGAAATCTGACAAGGCAAAAGGACTAAGCGCAAAAGAAGAAGTAAATCATCTGCTAATTGAACTTCCGGAATATAAAACTCCAAACGCATATAGTATAGCAATTTATGTTTGGGAAAATTTAAAAGAATATATAACAAAGGCAGGAACAACGATTTTCCTAGCATCAGTGATATTATGGTTTGTTTTGAGATTTGGAACCACAGGATATGTAGAAGATATGTCACAAAGTTTTGGGGCTGGAATTGGACGCTTCTTAGTGCCAATACTAACACCAGCAGGCCTTGGCTTCTGGCAAATAGGAGTTGCTTTAATTGCAGGTTTAGCAGCAAAGGAAGTTGTAGCATCAAGTCTTGGTATCTTATTTGGTATAAGTAACTTAGATTCTGCAGCAGGACTTAGTGCAATGAGTCAGTCTCTGGCAAACATCGAGTTTGGATCACTAAATGCTTATTCACTGATGGTATTTGTCCTGTTTTATACACCATGTGTAGCGGCAGTAGCTGTAATAGCCCAAGAACTAAAGTCTGTAAAATGGACAACATTTGTAGTTGTATTC
Source organism: uncultured Lachnospiraceae bacterium (assembly GCA_964582385.1). Classification (GTDB taxonomy): domain Bacteria; phylum Bacillota; class Clostridia; order Lachnospirales; family Lachnospiraceae; genus JAAYRG01. The sequence continues at coordinate 9,112 of CAZOSE010000042.1, read as the reverse complement.
CAGATTGTTTTTGCATGGTTGGCATCAACCTTTGTTTATCAAATAGCTAGTTTGTTTATTTAATCTTAGAAACTATAAATGGCGAACCTATCTAATAGGGTTGCTAGTAGTTCACATAGAAAGGGGCAAATTAATATGGAAGCAGTATTAATTGGATTGGCAATAGCAGGATATACTGTATATCTAATATATAGACAAGTAAAGAATGCAAGGGCAGGAAATTACTGCGGTAGTTGCTCTGGTTGTTCATCAGCTAAAACTTGTGGTGATTTTAAAGAACCAAAAGAAAGTAAAGGACTTAACCTAGGTAGTTAATACAAATATAAATTTTAAAATATAAATTATAAAATAGGATACTTATAACTTTGGATTGAACCAGGTTATAAGTATCCTATTTTGTTTATCTAGAGAATAAAAAACGAAGATTTTGCAAATATATATAATATGAAAATATCAAAATAGAGAATGAGAAAGGAAGAAAAATGGATAAACCAATTGATAAATCAAAAAAAGAAAAAGAAGAACAACAAAAGCAAAATGAGAAATTCAATAGTGTAACCAATAAAAGAAAGGTCGAGAACCAAAATCAGACACATAATGTTGTAAGAGAAGGAACGGGAAGAATTTTCCCAAGGCGTTAAGCATCTAGCCTGGCAAAAGTAATGATATGATCCCTCTTAAGTAAACAAGGGGCATCTCATAATCTTTTGTCAGGTTATTTATTTTGAGTTTAATTTATATTTACATAAAAACTATAGACTAAAACATAAATTGTTATTAGAATGAAGGTAAGAAATAATTGGAAAGGGAGTTTGTCTTTATGGATAATAAAAACAAGTCTTTTTTAAGAATAGGTTTAATTGCAGTACTTATTATAGTACTCATTTTAGTTTATATAAACAATTCAAAAACCCCTAATAAAACTCAAGGGCCAAATTCGGATAAAGTTACAAATAGTGTAAGTGATGAGTCCCCTAAAGAGGATAATAAGGTCTCTAAAGACTCTCAAGGTGAGGAACTTTCCAATAAGCCTGATAACGTCCATACTTATATAAGGGAAGAAGGAATGACTCTTGAATCAAGGATAAACACACCTGTAAACTACGATAGAATAAGTGCTAGCCCTAATAGTTTGCTAAGCTTTATAAGAAATCTTGAACTAAAAGAAGATGGTAGTCCAGTTCTCTTATACGATGGCAATAAAAAGGGGAACCAAAAGGCCCAAGTAGCAGTATTTACATTTGATGTTGGGGATAGAGACTTACAGCAGTGTGCAGATAGTATTATGAGGATATATAGTGAATATTATTGGTCTGTTGGAGAATATGAAAACATAAGATTTCATTTAACTAATGGCTTTCTTATGGATTATGAAAACTGGAGAAATGGCAAGCGAATAAAGGTAGAAGGCAATAATGTTTCATGGGTAGACTCAGCTAGTTATGATGATAGCTATGAAAGCTTTCGCAAATATTTAACTAATGTAATGATATATGCAGGGACCCTATCTATGGACGCGGAGAGTACAGTTATTGATTTAGATGACCTAAAGGTTGGAGATATGTTGTTAAAGGGTGGTAGCCCTGGTCATGTTGTTCTAGTAGTAGATGTAGCCAAAAATGAAAAGGGTGAATCATGCTATTTGTTAGCACAAGGATATATGCCTGCACAGGAGTTTCATGTCCTAAAGAATCCAAAAAAGGATGACTGTCCTTGGTACTTTGAAGAAGACTTAACAGGACACATAAAGACACCAGAGTATGGTTTTGATGAAAGTCATATTAAAAGATGGAATAATGGATTTGACTAATATTTTAATAAAGTAAAATCAAATTATAAACATTTATAAAGCTATGCTGAATTTACTAATCTCAACATATAATTATAAAAAACATATAAGGAGAGCTTATGTCTGATTTAACACAATATGTAATAAAGAATAATAAAATAACTCTACGAGGAGATGGAATTGTGTCAGTGTTTCCTGATCTTGCTGTTATTAGACTTGGACTTGTAAGTGAAGGAGAAAATCTCAATCAGCTACAATCTGAGAACGGGATGATTGTAAGTGAAATAATTCAGTCCTTAGAAGAAATAGGCGTAGATAATATTAGTACATTTAATTATTCTATTGAGAAAAATTATATTTATGAAAATTCTAGTAGAATTGATAAGGGATACATAATACGAAACATACTTGAAATAAGAACATTTGATATGGAAAATGTGGGGATAATTGTTGATACAGCTGTTGCTAGCGGAGCTAATCAAGTAGACCAGGTTTTATTTCAAGTTTCAGATCCTTCTAATTACTATCAAGAAGCCTTAAACTTAGCTATTATGGATGGTATAAAAAAGGCAAAAAACATAAGAGAAAGCTTTGGATTTAATATCAATATGCATCCAACAAACATTTTAGAGCACGGAATTATAAAAGAATCACCTACATCATTTAACTTAGCAAGAGAAGCTGATGCTGAAACTATGATTCTTCCAGGTGATCAAAGAATAACAGCAAGTGTAACTATGGAGTTTTTAATGGAATAATTTATTTAACTCTAGACTTAGATAATAATAGTTATTATAATATAGTAAACTATTTTTTGGGTCTATTGGAAGGAGTGTATTACTTTGAATCAATGTCTAAGAGAACAAATAGAAAAATTAGAACACGAGTATTTTAGTCCTTATGCATCTTTTAGTGATTCCTCCCTAGGAAGAGATAGGGAGGATGTACCTTGCGATATAAGAACAATATACCAAAGGGATAGAGATAGGATTTTACACTCAAAATCATTTAGGAGACTTAAACATAAAACTCAGGTTTTTTTAGCACCAGAAGGAGACCATTACCGTACGAGACTAACCCATACCCTAGAGGTATCCCAGATTGCTAGAACTATTGCCAAAGCTCTGAGATTAAACGAAGACCTGACAGAAGCAATAGCTCTTGGCCACGATTTAGGACATACACCTTTTGGACATGCAGGAGAGAGAGCCCTTTCAAGAATATGTAGTGAAGGATTTGACCATGCACAGCAGAGTTTAAGAGTTGTAGAACGTTTAGAAAATCATGGTAATGGACTTAACCTTGCTAAGGAAGTTAGAGATGGTATTAGAAGCCATCAAACAAGAAGAACACCTAGTACTTTAGAAGGAAAGATAGTAAGGCTTTCAGATAAAATTGCTTACATAAATCATGATACAGATGATGCCATACGTGCCCATATTATAACAGAAGATGATATTCCAAAAGAATTCACCAAGGTTTTAGGAAAGACAGTAAAAGATAGACTTGATAAGATTATTCATGATATAGTTTCTCAAAGTGGGGGACAAGCAGACATTATAATGTCTAAAGAAATAGAAGAAGCTATTTATGGTATGCGAGAATATATGTTCAAAAATGTATATACTAATCCAAAGGCAAAAGGTGAAGAGTCTAAGGTAGAAGGACTACTCGAGTATCTTTTTGAATACTATATGAAGAATGTGAACCTTTTACCTGATGAATATCTTATTATGATAGAAAAGGATAATGAGACGGAAGAAAGAGTAGTATGCGATTATATAGCAGGTATGACAGACAGGTACGCAGTAAGTATATTTTCAGAATTAATGCTGCCTAGGGCATGGGGTATATATTAGGAGTAAGAAAGGATATGATACATTGTATTATCCAGAAGAAACTGTAGAAGAAGTTAGGTCAAGAAACGACATTGTAGATATAGTAGGAACATATATAAGTCTAAAGAAAAAAGGTGCTAACCATATGGGACTTTGTCCATTTCATAATGAACGGACCCCATCTTTTAGCGTCAATCAAGGTAAACAGCTCTATCACTGCTTTGGTTGTGGTGCAGGTGGTAACGTATTTACATTTGTAATGGAATATGAAAACTATTCATTTATAGAAGCACTAAAACACCTTGCAGATAGGGCAGGAGTAAGTTTGCCAGAAGAAGAACAAACTCCAGAGCAAAAGAGAAACAGGTCAGAAATGGCTAGAATTCTTGAGATTAACAAAGAGGCAGCCAAGTTCTATTTCTACCTACTACACACAAACCAAGGAAACCACGGACTAAAATATTTGACGGACAGAGGGCTAAGTGAAGAAACTATTAAAAGCTTTGGACTTGGAGTGATGGGGGAAGGAGAACCCAAGTACCTAAACTCACCCGAAACTAGAATATTTGATAAAAGTAGAAATTTATATGGACTTAATTATGCTAGGACATCAAGAAAGTCAAGTATGATTATTTGTGAAGGATATATGGATGTAATGGCCCTCCATCAAGCTGGCTTTAACAATGCTATTGCATCACTTGGAACTGCATTTACCAGCCAACAGGCAAGTCTTCTTAAAAGATACACATCACAAGTCTTACTTTGTTATGATAGTGACGGTGCAGGAGTTAAAGCGGCAATAAGGGCAATAGATGTATTGCGTGAAACAGGCTTAAACACTAAAGTAATAGACATTAAACCCTATAATGACCCTGATGATTTTGTCAAGGAAGAGGGTGTTTTGGAGTTTGAAAAGAGAATTGAAAATGCACAAAATGCATTCTTATTTGAAATTGAAACCTTAGAAAAAGATTTTGATTTAGAAGATCCAGCAAGCAAAACGAAGTTCTTCAATGAGGTTGCAAAAAAGCTACTTATTTTCAGTGAATCAATAGAAAGAAATAGTTATACTGAAACCATTTCTAGGAAATATCATATTAGTTTTGATGATTTGAGAAAACTTGTAAATGCTTATGGTTCAAAGTATGGAGCAGGACAGGAAATAAAAAGTCCTATTAGAGAAATAAGACAAAAGAACAATAAAAACTTTGTAGAGGACGGACTTGTTAAAGCACAAAAGGTTCTAATAACCCTATTAATAGATAGGCCGAAACTTTTTTTATCAATAGAAGGAATTCTTAATCCAAAAGACTTTTCCAAAGAACTTTATGTTAATGTTATTAAATTACTAATCGAACAGTATGAGAATGAAAAAAAGCTAAACCCTGCAAAGATAATCAACTATTTTGAAACAAAGGAAGAACAAACAGAAGTTGCATCACTATTTACAAGTGAAATCCAAGGTGAAATGACTTCTATGGAAATACAAAAGGCATTTAAAGATATGATTATAAGAATAAAAACCCATAGTTTAGAAAAACAAATCAATCAAGCAGCTATAGAAAATGACCCAGAAAAACTTCAGAAATTGATCAATGAGGTTTCCACCTTACAGAATTTGCATATTTCTTTTTATGATGGTTAAAATACTAAAGATTGACAACCTAGAAAATTATAAACTAATTTTACAGAGAAAATGGAAGGTTTGCATGTTTCCACAGGAGGGGTAAGTTATGGCTGATAATAAAACTTTGTTTAACCAAAGATTAAAAGAACTTTTAGCCTATGCTAAAAAGAAAGAAAATATGTTAGAATATCACGAAATTAATGAAATTCTAAAAGAAGTTGAACTAGATGAAGAAATGATTAATGTGATATATGATCTTCTAGATAGATATGATATAGATTATTTAAGAAAACCTATAGAAGAAGACGATGATGAATACGAAGAAGATTTAGAAGAGGTAGATCTTGATTTAGAAGATGATACAGAAATAGGTATAGATGATGAAATTGAAGAAATCGACTATTCTATTCCAGACGGGGTTAGTTTAGAAGATCCAGTAAGAATATATCTTAAAGAAATAGGAAAGGTTCCCCTTCTTACAGCAGATGAGGAAGTAATATTAGCAAAAAGAATTGAAGATAATGATGAAGAGGCAAGAAAACGTCTTGCAGAAGCAAATCTTCGTCTTGTAGTTAGTATTGCTAAAAGATATGTAGGAAGAGGATTGAGCTTTCTGGATTTGATTCAAGAAGGTAACTTAGGTTTAATAAAAGCAGTTGAAAAGTTTGACTATAAAAAAGGTTTTAAATTTAGCACATACGCAACCTGGTGGATAAGGCAAGCAATTACCAGATCTATTGCTGATCAGGCAAGAACTATACGAATTCCTGTTCATATGGTTGAAACTATTAACAAGGTAGTTCGTACTGGAAGACAATTGCTTCAACAGCTAGGTAGAGAACCAACTCCTGAGGAAATCGGAAAAGAATTAGATATGACACCAGAACGTGTTAGGGAAATCCAAAAGATCTCCCAAGAGCCGGTTTCGCTTGAGACACCAATAGGAGAAGAAGAGGATAGCCACTTAGGTGATTTTGTTCAAGATGAAAATATTCAAGAGCCTGAAGATGCAGCATCTTTTTCTTTACTTAGAGAGCAGTTATTTGAAGTTATGGATTCTTTAACCAAAAGAGAACAAAGAGTTCTAAGTCTAAGATTTGGCCTTGAAGATGGTAAAACACGAACCTTAGAAGAAGTAGGACAAGAATTTCAAGTAACAAGAGAAAGAATTAGACAGATAGAGGCAAAGGCCCTTCGCAAGCTAAGACACCCAAGCCGAAGTAGAAAATTAAAGGATTATTTGGAGTAAAATATGGACTTATCAGATAGATTACAAGCAGTAGCAAGTATGGTAACCCCAGGAAACATAGTAGCAGACATAGGTTGTGACCATGCCTATATTTCTATTTACCTAATAAAAAGTCAAGTTTCAGAAAAAGTAATAGCTATGGATGTAAACCAAGGGCCCCTAGCAATAGCAAGAAATAATATCTCAGGGCAAGGTTATGAAAACAAAATTCAAACTAGATTATCTGACGGAATTGACAAGTTATCAAAAAATGAAGTAGATACAATAATAATTGCAGGTATGGGCGGAAGCCTTACCTGCAAAATTTTAAAAGAAGGCATAGATAAACTAGAAAACATAAAAGAGTTAATATTACAGCCCCAATCAGAAATAGAATTAGTGAGGAAGCTTCTTGTGAAACTAGGTTTTGAGATTGCTAAGGAAAAGATGTTAATAGATGATGATAAATATTATGTAGTTATAAAAGCTATCAATAATAGAGAAGATGACAAGTTACATAATGATAAAAAACTTAATCAATATAAAAACAAGATAAATATAGATGAATCTTATAACTTAGATAAGCTTGAAGCCAATATAGAAGAGGTCCATTATTTATACGGCAAACACTTATTAGAAGAGAAGAATTCAACTTTGCATAGCTTTCTTATGGAGCAAAAAGAAGTAGTAAAGAATATTAAAAATAAATTAAAAGATACCAATACAAAAAATGCAAAACTTAGGTTAGAAGAAGTAAATAAGGAACTTGAGTATATTGACATTGCTCTCAGGTATTATTAAGATATGGATATATTAGCCTTTTGTTAGAGAATTGGTTAGAAAAGTAAAAAGCTAATATAGTATTTGGTTACTAGTAAATAGTGTATATTAGGAGGATTCTATGGAAGATTTAGTTAAAGTAGTGATAAACAAAAAAGTAAAGGAATACCCTATGGGTACCACATATCTTCACATTAGCAAAGAATACGAAACGGAATTTGAAAATGATATTATATTAGTACTAGTAAATAATAAATTAAGAGAGCTCCATAAAAGAGTTAAAAAAGACTGTGAGCTTGAGTTTATAACAACTAAAAACAATGACGGTCGTAAAACATATAATAGAGGCCTTATTATTGTTATGCTTAAGGCTATTTACAATGTCCTAGGAAAAGAAATTGCACGTCATGTATCTGTTGAATATTCAGTATCCAACGGATTATATTGTACTTTATATACTAAAGATGATTTGACTAAAGAAGATGTGGAAAATGTTAAAGCAGAAATGAAAGACATCATAGCAAAAGATTTTCCAATTAATAAGAAAACAATTGGAACAGATGAAGCTATAGAGCTATTTCATGAATATGGTATGTATGATAAAAAGAAATTGTTTAAATATCGTAGGGTATCTAAAACTAACATTTATAATTTAGATGGCTTTGAAGATTATTATTATGGATATATGCCAACTAGTACAGGTATACTCAAATACTTTGATTTAATGTATTATGATGGCGGAATAATGCTGGTACTTCCAAACAAAAAGGATCCTAAAGTTGTAGAAGATTTCAATGCTCAACCTAAACTTTTCTATACTTTAAAAGATTCCAATAGGTGGACCCAAAGTGTTGGAATTGATACAGTTGGTGAATTAAATGACATATTAGTAAAAGGAAATCTCAACGAACTTATTTTAGTTCAAGAAGCTTTACAAGAAGCTAAAATCAGTGAAATTGCAAAGCAAATCAAGGATTTAGAAGAGAGTAAGTTTGTTATGATAGCAGGTCCATCTTCCTCAGGTAAAACAACGTTTTCCCATCGTTTATCAGTACAGCTTAGAACTCATGGACTTGTACCCCATCCAATTGCTGTAGATAACTACTATAAAGAAAGAACAGCAGAAAACTATGAATCAATGATAGATGAACACGGCAATCCTGATTATGAATCCCTTAATGCCATCAATGTAGAGTTGTTTAATGAGCATATGACAGACTTGTTAAATGGTAAGACGGTAGACATACCAAGATATAACTTTATAACGGGGCGTAGAGAATATAAGGGTAATTACATTACATTAGGAAAAGATGATATCCTTATTATAGAAGGAATTCACGGTTTAAATGATGAATTATCCTATAGTTTACCTAGGGATATGAAATATAAAATTTATATTAGTGCCCTTTCAACCTTGAATGTAGATGAACATAATAGGATTTCTACAACTGATGGAAGACTGTTAAGAAGAATAGTTAGGGATGCTAGGACTAGAGGTGCATCAGCACAAGATACAATAGATATGTGGCCATCTGTTAGAAGAGGAGAAGATAGAAATATTTTCCCCTTCCAAGAAGACGCAAATGTTATGTTTAATTCAGCCTTAGTATATGAACTAGCAATATTAAAGCCACTAGCAGAACCTTTATTATTTGATGTGGATAGAGACTCAAAAGCTTTCATAGAAGCGAAGCGTTTACTTAAGTTTTTGGATTATTTCCTCAGTATAGGTACCGAGCATGTTCCAATGAACTCTATTTTGAAGGAATTTGTGGGTGGGAGTTGTTTTAAGGATGCTTAGTGTCTTGGGTCGTCCAAAATACAATTAATACTCCAATAGCAGAAACTAT
>CAZOSE010000041.1:6462-13442 GCA_964582385.1 uncultured Lachnospiraceae bacterium | reverse complement strand
CACAAAAACTTCTACAATATATTTGCTTATAAACTATATTTAAAACCCAAAATATCCCTTAGCATTATTATACGAGATATCTTCAACAATCTTACTTAGTGCATCCATATCATTAGGATATTCACCATCTTCAACCCAAGTTCCAAGCAAATCACATAGGATTCTTCTAAAATACTCATGACGAGTATATGATAGGAAACTTCTTGAGTCTGTTAACATACCAACAAAAGTTGATAATAAACCATAGTTAGCTAATGAAGTCATTTGGTCTGTCATGCCCTTTTTGTGATCATTTACCCACCAAGCAGAACCGTGTTGAAGCTTTCCAGCAACTGATGAGTCTTGGAAGCAGCCGATTACAGTTTGAATCATGGCATCATCTAATGGATTAAGTGAGTATACAATAGTTTTTGGCAAATTATCTTCAGAGTTTAATGCATCTAGGAACTGGCTCATTTCTAGAGATGAGCTATAGTTATATATTGCGTCATACCCTGTATCAGGACCCAAAACCTTAAACATTGAAGTGTTATTACTTCTTTGAGCACCATAGTGAAGTTGCATTGCCCAGTCATGTTTTGTATATTCTTTGGCTACAAACATCATAAATGCTGTTTTGAATTTTAATTCATCTTCATTAGTTGGAATTTGACCATTTAAACGGTCTGCAAATATCTTCTCTATTTCTTCATCAGAAGCAGGTCTATACATTACAAATTCCAGAGCATGGTCACTTGCACGACATCCAAAATCATTAAAGTACTGGATACGATTAGCTAATGCTTCTTTTAAATCAGCAAATGATTCTATTTTAATATCACTAGCAGTTGATAGTGCCAATAAATAGTCTGTATATTCTGGTTTTTCAATATTCATGGCTTTATCAGGACGAAATGCAGGATAAACATTCACATCAAAGGATTCATCTTCTGCAATCATCTTATGCCATTCTAAAGTATCAACTGGGTCATCAGTTGTACATATGTCTGTAACACCAGAGTTTTTAATAATATTTTGTGCAGACATAGAAGACTCTTGAAGCTTTTTATTTGCTAGCTCCCAAACTTCTTCTGCTGTATCTTTATTTAATGCTCCATGATAATCAAAATAACGTTGTAATTCTAAATGACTAAAGTGATATACAGGATTACCAATTGTTCTTGGTAGAGTCTCAGCATATTTAAAAAACTTTTCTTTGTCTGATGCATCTCCTGTAATGTATCTCTCATCTACTCCATTAGCTCTCATAAGACGCCACTTATAATGGTCTCCACCTAGCCAAATTTGTGTGATATTATCAAATGTCTTGTTTTGTGCTATTTCCTTAGGATCTATATGGCAGTGGTAATCAATTATAGGCATCCTCTTAGCATGATTGTTATATAAAACCTTTGCTGTGTCTGTTGTAAGTAAAAAATCTTTATCCATGAATTTCTTCATTTCTTGTAGGCCCTCCAATATTATTCTTTTCAACTAGTATAATCTTATGACATTTATATTTTAAGCCATTAATCAGTTTAAGTCTATTTATAATTCTTGTTTATTTAATATTCTATATTTCATTCAGATTACTTGCTATATCTATTGGTTTTTTGGATAATTACACCTTTATATTACTTCGTAATAGTCCCATCTAGATCCCACAAGTCTTCCCATCCCTTAGCTTCTTCCCAAAGGAACACTTGACCTTTTATAAGTCTACAATTTTCATCTGCATTATTTATCATTTCCATCTCTTCATCTGTAAGAGGATCTTCGGTTATGCAGCGTAAGTTGGCCATATAAAAGTCTTCATTAACAGAAAAAGGAATTGGAATTTGTCCTCTTTGTGCAGCCCATTTTAGACATATTATTGCTGGGTGTACATTGTGTGCTTTAGCAATTGAAACGATTTCTGGCATTTCTATATCTACAACATCACTTTCTGTTTTGTCACGTGCTGGTCTTTCTGGAGAACCTATTGGGGAGAAGCCTATTGGTTGAATGTTTTTTTCTACACAATAGTCATATAGTTCTGACTGTTGGAATGATGGATGTAGTTCCATTTCGATAGCAGCTGGTTGTATTCTACATAAAGGTAAAACTGCTTCTAACTTTGGAATTGTCATATTTGACATACCTATATGCTTTGTAAGACCCATATCAACAAGTCTCTCGCACTGTCTCCATGTTTCCATGAATTCATCTACGCTAAATGGTTTTGAGTCTGGATTTCTTGAATCACCATCAGCACCTGGAGCATGATAGTTTCTAAATGGCCAGTGAACGAAAAAGATATCAATATAATCAAGTTGAAGGTCTTTTAAGCTCTTTGCCATTGAAAGTAATACATCACCTTTTTTATGCATGTCATTCCATACTTTTGTTGTAACCACTATTTCTTCTCTTGTTACTATTCCTTGATCAAATGCATCTTTAAATACTAAGCCTATTTGATCTTCATTTTGATAAACAGCTGCACAGTCAAATAAACGGTATCCACCTCTAATAGCTCCAGCTACTGCACTTGAAATCTCATCAGCTGTGTACCTGTCAGAACCAAAGGTTCCCATTCCTATAGCTGGTATTTTGCTTCCATCGAATAATGTTCTTTGTGGTACTAATTTTGGATCTACTGAATTTGTCATATTAATCCTCCTTGAAAATGCTTATCATCAAGACTTTTCTTGTGATAAATTTAGTTTTTATTTTGTTTACATAAATAATTAGTTTATAGTTTAACTACCTGAACCCTACCTATAATGTCTTCCATATCCTCTTTTTTGAAGTATCCTGTTTCTACTCTCATAGCACTTGCCGCAGAAATAGCCGTAGCCAACCTAATTGTATCTACTAATGGCATCTTGTCTTTAAGTCCAAGAGCAAAGCCAGCTATCATAGTATCTCCACAACCAACGGTATTAACCGCTTCAATCTTCGGTGGGATGGCTCTGTAAATGCCTTCATCTGAAATTATCATTGATCCATCTTTCCCTAATGAAATAACTACAATTTCAATACCTTTTCCTTGAATATCTTTCCCTATTTTCATTAGGTCATCTTGATCTTTTATTTGTCTTCCTACTAACATTTGTATTTCATCAATGTTTGGCTTAATTAGAGTTGGGTTTGCTTTAATACCATCTATTAATCTTTGTCCACTTGTATCTAATATTATTTTCTTGTTATGTCCTTTTGCTATAGCTATAAGTTTTTGATAGATATCATCACTTGTTCCACTAGGAGCACTTCCAGACATGGTAACAATATCATGTTCTTGTACCAACTTATCGAACTTGTCTAGTAGGTCTTTTTCATAGTCTTTTGTTACCATAACCCCTGGTTCTAAGAATTCTGTTTGGGTTTGTCCACTAGCATCAAATATATTAATACAAGAGCGGCTCTCTCCTGGAACATTTACAAAATCGCAGTTAATATCTCTTTTTATTAACTCATTTTTCACGTAAGCTCCAGCATATCCAGCAGTAAATCCTGTTGCAGTAACTTTGGCTCCTGCAATTTTAGCTGCCTTAGATACATTTATACCTTTTCCACCTGGCTGATAATCACATTCTAGGACACGATTTACTTTATTTACTTTAAAGTGATCTACTACATACCTCTTATCAATTGCTACATTCAAGGTAACTGTTAAAATCATTTTCCACCTCACTCATTCATTAAGAGAACTTTACCTTTTATACTACTAGGATCTTTGAAAAGTTCAAATGCTTTGTCAGCTTCACTTAGAGGAAACTTTTTAAAGATAAAGCCTGGATCAAATTTTAACTGTCCTGTTTTAAAATAGTGGGCTGTTAATTCCCATTCCTTGCCTGGAAAAGGAGCAGAGTAAGACATCCATGAACCGGTTAGATTAAACTCTTTTCTATTCATTTGCTCCCACATCTTAGGAGAAAATGTTAAGTCTTTAGTAGGTGTTCCTATAAAACACACATTTGCTTTATTAGAAGCCAGCTCAAAGGCCATGTAGGATGTAGGAACGGAACCTGCTGTTTCATATACATATTTATATCCTCTACCACCTGTTATAGCTTTTGCTTTTTCCATATAGTCTTCATCTAGGGTGTTTATAACATCATCTGCACCAAGTCTTTTAGCTAGTTCTAATCTGTCATTATTAATATCGAATACAACTACCTTTTTGGATCCAAATATTTTTGCCCATTGCATTGTAAACATACCAATAGTTCCACCACCAAGGACAGCAACGTAATCTCCACCTTTGTAATCATTTAACATTAATCCATGAAGTGCCACTGTTGATGGTTCAAACATTGCACCTTGTTCATAAGGAATGCTTGGGTCAAACTTTACAGCGTTTGCTTCAGGTACTACAAGGTATTCTGCAAAACTTCCTTGCTGCCTTGAACCTATAAAACTATAATTTTTGCATAGTGAGAAGTTGCCACGTTGACAGTCTTCACACTTCATACATGGAAGAAGTGGTACACCAGAAACTCGGTCTCCAACTTGTAAAGAAGTTACACCCTCTCCAACTTCTACAATATCACCAGAAAACTCATGACCAAGTACAACAGGATAAAAATGAGCACCATTATTTAGAACTCTTGGAACATCCGATCCACATATTCCTGATACTACAACCTTTATCTTTACTGAACCTGGCTTTGTTATTGGCTCTTCAAAATCATCATATCTAATATCTTCATTTGCATATAAAACTGCTGCCTTCATTTAACTACCTCCATATTTCTTCATTGTACCTTTTAAATTGTTGTATAAGTCTAAATACAAGTCGTAATTTTTCATATATATAGCATGGTTTTCCATGTTTGGACTATGTTGTCTTTTTATCTTAATCAATCCAGAAACAGCATCATCAAAATCTTTATACAAACCAACACCTACTCCTGCAAGAATAGCTGCTCCCATTGCTGTAGCAGTATCTGAAGATGGAACATTGATTTCCTTGCCTGTAACATCGGATTTGATTTGGGTCCAAAGGAGTGAATTAGCTGCTCCACCCATTGCTCTTAATTCATTTACTTGGACACCTATTTTCTTTGCTATTTCTAAATTATGCATAAGAGAAAAGGCTACACCTTCCATACTTGACCTTACCATATGGCCCTTTGTTTTGCTAAAATCCAGACCATAGTAAACACCTTTGGCATTAGGATCCCATATTGGAGACCTCTCTCCCATCATATAAGGTAAAAATACTAGGCCATCACTTCCAGGGGCAACTTTATTTGCTATATCATTTAACTGGTCAAGTGAACTTTTTCCTAAATGTTCTTTCTGACTTCTTTCATAATCTGCAAACTCTTGCTCAAACCATTTCATTACACCGCCACCACCAACAGTTCCACCTTGTAGTAACCATAGGTCCGGAACGACATGGTAGCCAAGAATTAGTGCTTGATGGGATTTATATTCATCAATACAAATACTCATTCCACCAGCTTGACCGCCCTGTTCCTGGGTTTGTCCAGCTTCTAAAACTCCAACACCTAAAGCTCCACAAGCAGCATCTAAACCACCTGCAACAACAGGTGTTCCTTCTAAAAGTCCTGTTAAGTCTGATGCTTCCTTGCTAACTAGACCTACTACATCATGGCTTTCGTAAATCTCTGGAAGAAAATTAGAATCAAATCCAAGTTCCCTAGCCATATCGTAATCCCAAATTCCTCTCTCCATATCAAAGCAATGAAGTCCATATCCTTGGGATTTATCTTGTGATATCTTGCCAGTAAGCTTGTATACTATAAAGCTATTAGATTGTAGGACCTTGCTTGTGTTTTTGTATACCTCTGGCATGTTTTCCTTGTACCAAAGTATCTTCGGCGTGGTATATGAGGGTTGAAATGAGTTGCCACTAAGGTCAAATATTTTATCTTGACCAACTTCCCTGTTAACTCTATCACATATGTCCTTTGACCTTGTATCCATCCATATTGGTGTATTAGTCAGTACCTGGCCGTCTTTTCCTAGTGCAATAGCCGACCAGCTTTGGCCATCTACACCAATACCAGCAATAGCACCAGGATCAATCTTACTCTCATAGATAGCTTCTTTAATAGCATTACAAGTTGCCTGCCACCATTCTAGGGGATCTTGTTCTGCAAAGCCTTCTGCTGGGTAGTATACATTGTAAGCTTTGTTTGAACTAGCAACCACATTGCCTTTACTATCAAAAATTACAACCTTACATGAAGAAGTTCCTATATCAATACTAAGTAAATAATTTGTCACCCTTTTACCTCCTGTGTGTAAAGGTATGCCCTTTAACACATTGATTTAAGAAATATCTTTAATTGAATTTCCATGAATTATTTCTGTTGTCAACTTTACAGTCTCGTATCTTGTTTGATTGTTATCTAAACCATTTTCACTGTTTTTATTATCTTTACTGTCTTTACTATCTTTATTGTCTTTGTTGTCTTTATCATCATTTTCCAAATGACTTAACATAATCCTAGCAGTATTTTCTGCTATCTCTTTAATAGGTTGTGTCACGATAGTAATTTTAGGATTCATAGCCTTAGCAAATTCCACATTATCAAATCCTATTACAGAAACTTCTTCAGGCACCTTTAATTCTAAATCACCTATTCCAATAAATGCACCTATTGTCATTTCAGCGTTAGAAGCAATTACAGCTGTCAAACCAGGATTATCCTCTATTAGTTTTTTTAGACATTTAAGGCCACCATCAATTGTATAATCGCCGTATGCAATTAGTCTATCGCTAACCTCAAGTCCTGCCTCTAATAAGCTCTTTTTGTACCCTTCAACCCTTTCAATAGAGGTGTAGATATCTTCTGGTCCAGCTATGAAAGCAATCTTTTTATGGCCTTTTCTTATCAACAAATCAGTAGCATCCTTAGTTGCTAACTTATTATCAACTAATACACAATCACTTTTTATCTTCCCTACTTTTCTATCAATAAGTAATATAGGCTTGTTACTATCTACAAACAATTTCAAATGAGAGCCATCAGAACTTACTGGCATAT
>CAZOSE010000041.1:0-6447 GCA_964582385.1 uncultured Lachnospiraceae bacterium | reverse complement strand
AACACGTTTTTTATATAAGAATTCAACTACTTCCTTTTCAATTACAGGATCAGTTCTACAATCACAAACAAGGGTTGCATATCCTTTTTTTCTAAAAATATCTTCCACAATTGATATGATTTCTGTTATGAAAACATTATTAAGTTCTGGAATAACTACTCCTATAATCTTGGATTTGTTAGTCTTTAAACTTCTAGCCATTTCGTTAACTTCATAATCAAGTTCTTCTATGACTTTTTCTATTTTAATACGGTTCTTTTCTCTAACGTTACCACCATTTAAATACGATGATATTGTCGCAAGGCCAAGTCCTGTCTTTTCTGCAATATCTTTTATTGTTGCTGCCAATTAAACATTTGCCTTTCCATCACTACCACATAACTTAATTCTGTCTTTAACTAGTTCCATTAGTTTTTTCATTCCTGCTTTACCAAATTCCTTAGGATCAAAAGCATCTGGATTTTTTGCAAATACCTCTTTCATTCCATCGGTATAAGCAATTCTTAGTTCCGTCGCAAAGTTAACCTTACAAATACCTCTTTGTATACATTCCCTTACATCTTCATTACTTAAACCAGAACCACCATGTAAAACTAAAGGAATATCTGCTACTTCTTTAATTGCCGATACCCTCTCCTTATCAAGCACTGGTTTCTCGGCATAAACACCATGAGCAGTACCAATTGCTACTGCAAGGGATGTAATTCCTGTTCTTTCAACAAATTCTTTTGCTTCTAAAAGATCCGTATAATTACCGTCCTTAACATATATATCATCTTCTTTTCCACCTATTTTTCCAAGTTCAGCTTCAACTGGAATATTGCTTGCTTTTGCAACATCAACTACTCTTTTCGTTAACTCAATGTTTTCTTCAAAACTCTTACTTGAACCATCAATCATTATTGAAGTGTAACCTTCTCTTATTGCCCTAACTGCTAATTCAAAGCTACTACCATGGTCTAAATGTAGGGCTACAGGAACACTAGCATTTTCTGCCTCAGCCTTTACAAGGGCATGAAATGTTCTTAAACTTGCATATTTTACTGTAGAAGATGTTGTTTGAAGCATAACTGGTGATTTCATTTCTTCTGCAGCAGCAATAACCGTCTTAACCATCTCCATGTTTTCAACGTTAAATGCTCCTATGGCATAGCTCCCTTTTTTTGCATCTAATAACATTCTTTCTGATGTGACAAATGACATAATAAGACCTCCATATTAAACTATCCGAAACGTTTCGGTTTTGATTATATTATCTCTTTTATTGGGGAAGATGTCAAGATGTTTTTGGCGAAATTGCATATTATTTGTTAGTATAGAAAAGAAAAAACAGCTAATCTCTAGATAATAATTTGTTCTAGATATTAGCTGGTTTTATTTGTTTTTTATTTGCATCTTATTTATATTTAATATATTTTTTATTCTACATTGTAAACTATGAATAGTACAGCAACTACAAGCAAAGTTACTAACCCTAAAGCAAATATTCCTTCCCTGGCACCAAAACCACTTTTCTACTTTCATAATTATAATGTATTAAGACCTCGGCCTCTTCTTTTCCTTGTTCAACAAATAGTTTTGCCTCTTTTAGTCTTCCTTCTTCCCATTCAACACTTACTGTAACATCACCTACGGCCTTAAGTCCTCTTACATAGCCAGATTCCCATTCAACTGGTAGGGCTGGAAGAAGCCAAATCTCTCCTTTTTTACTTTGGAGTAGCATTTCTCCAATGCAAGTTGTAAGGCCTGTGTTGCCATCTAATTCATAAACACTAGCAAAAGAAGGAGCTCCACGTGTTGGTGGATGCATTATAAAGTGATTCTCACCCTTTAGTTTTTCAAGCATCATTTTGATGTGATAATAAGCTTCATTACCACGATGTAACCTAGCCTCATATAGCATAAGCATAGATCTTGCCCAACCTGTATCTTCCCATGTCTCTTCAGGCATCATCTTCTTTTCTAAGGTTCTAATAGCCGCCTTAGAAAGTTCTTGGTCATCATGTTTAATCTGATAAAATGGATATAAGCCTAAAAGATGACTTATATGCCTATGTTGTGAATCTGCTGCTGGATAATCATGGGCCCACTCAGCGATAGTTCCATCTTCCATAATTTTATAAGGTAAAAGACGACTTACTGCATCTTTAACTTCTTCTAAATAGTTATCTGTTTTTAATATCTTACAAATATCAATATATATATCAAAAAGTTCGCGTATCATTGCAACTTCAAAAGTAGGGCTATTACTCATATAATAGACTTTTCCATCTTTAACAAATGAATTCTCAGGTGAAATTGATGGACCACTATGTAAATAGCCATCATCCTTATTCTTATCTTCGAATAAATATCCTAAGAAAAACTCTACAGAACCTTTAAATGCTGGATAAACTTTGTCATTTAAATACTCTTTGTCTTGTGAATAAAGATAATAAGACCACAAATGTGTTAAAGTCCAAATTCCACATCCTGGACAAGGTGAAAGTGGAACTGCCCAGTAAGGGTCCGAAAAAGCAAAAGCATTAGAAACCACTTCAGCAGACCATCCATCTAATCCGTAGAACTTAGAAGCACTTGTAGCTCCTGATACGGATAAGTCTTCTGTAATCCACTTATTTAACGGACTAGAAACTTCTAACATATTAGTTGTATATGCTGGCCAGTAATTCATCTGGGTGTTAACGTCTAAATGCATGTCACACGTCCAACCAATTTGGCAAGCTACATTGTCATTCCATATTCCTTGCAAATGAGCTGGTAATTTACTATCTTCCCTTGAAGAACAAAGTAATAAATACCTTCCATAATGGAACATATTAGTAAGTTCTTTGCTTTTTTTAGTAGATATACCAGAAGATATGTTTAAGTTAACTCGTTTCATATATTTGCCTATATCATCTACGTGGCTTTGATATAGCTTTTCATATGATATTTGAGATATTTCCATTAGTGAATCTATATGTTCCATATGAACATTCTGGAAAAAGTCTCTAACCCCGGAAGAATCATTTATATTATACGCATAATCTTCTTTGCCATAATCCGTGCTCATCTTGACATAGCAAATAATCTCACTTGCTTCTTTTGCGTATATATCCTTGCCAGATATACTTAAAAAACCATCAGATACTATCAGTACATCTCCCGATAAATTAACACCACAAGTGCCATCACTATGCACACTTTCCCTTGCGCTGGAATCAAATCTTAGAAAGGCCTGATTATTATTTTTATCTTGAATTACACTTTCAGTTCTTCCTAAATCATTATTATGATGAACAAAAGATACTAGAGCATTAAAGGGAAGAGTTTCTGAATTTATTTTATATACCATTACTTTATCTACATGACTTGCAAAGACTTCCACCTTTACATAATGTCCATCTATAAGATAGGTCGTTGTAACCACACCAATACCTATGTCTAAGTCTCTCTTATATGATTCAACCTTTATATCTTGTCCAAATTCATAATTAAATTCTAAATAGCCTGTTGGTAAATGGGTCCCATAATTGCCTATTTTACCAACAAATTCTTTACCCAGTTCATGAGCTTCTTCATAATTTTTCTGGGAAATATTCTCCCTCATTGCCTTAAATAGGTCTGATGAATTCTCTTTATCAGGCCTATTTTTTTCACCACTAAAAAATGTGTTTTCTGTTAAATCTATCCTATCTATGGGTAGTCCAGAATAAACCATGCCTCCCATATGTCCATTACCTATTGGCAAGGCTTCTTGCCAATTACTTGCAGGATAATCAAATAATAATTTCATAAGATTTTATCTCCCCAACTAATACATACTTATCATTATTCTACATGTATTCTATATAATACTCCATAACTATTCCACATTTATACAATATAATATTCCATAATAATTTCACGCGTATACTATATAGTATTTCTATCCCTTTACCGCTCCACTAGTTATACCACTAATCATATATTTTTGTCCCATTAAATACACAGCAATCATTGGTAAACAAGTTAATATAATATCTGCAAATATATAGTTCCAATATGATTTATTCTTACCAAAAAATTGATAAACTGACAAAGTCATAGGGTGCATACTGCTGCTATTAGATAGATATAAAGGAGTCAGAAAGTCGCTCCAAATCCCCATAAACTGAAGAATAAAACAAGTAGTTATTATAGGCTTTAGTAAGGGGAAAATAATCTTAAAAAACAGTGTTATTGAGCCTGCCCCGTCTATAACAGCTGCTTCATCCATCTCAACAGGTATAGTAAGAACAAAATTCCTTATTGTAAATACGCAAAAGGGAATCATTGAGCTTGTAAAAACAACAATAATGCCTAGCCTTGAATTGTTTAAACTAAATGCATTTAATACTCTAATAAGCGTTACATAACTTACAGGTACAAAGAGTCCGCATAAGAAAAAGTAGTATAAAAAAGTATTAAGTTTTGTTTTTCTTCTACATAAAACATAAGCGGCCATTGCACATATCATGACGCCTAAAACTGTTGATATTACAGCATATATCATGCTGTTTGTGAATCCTTGGATAAGTTTACCTTGTTCAATTACTACTAAATAGTTTTCAAATAACCACTTCTTAGGTAGAGCCAAAGACATTCTTGCTGCTTCATTTCTTTCTTTGAAAGAATTAATCACTACCAAATAAAATGGCATGATAACTACAGCACTTAAAGATAAGAATAGGATTTGTTTTATTAAGTTAATTATTCTTTTCTTCATTAATGGCTCACCTCCTGCTTACTCATTACTTTTACAACAATTATACCAATTACCGCAGTTATTAAGAATAGGATTGTATTCAACGCTGTTGCCATACCATAATTACCACTAGAGAATAATTGGTATGAATAGGTAGTAATAACCTCTGTTGTATGGCCTGGTCCACCATTGGTTAATACATAAATAACATCAAACACTTTAAGCCCATATGTTATTCCAAATACCAAGTTAATCATTACTGCACCTTTTATCATTGGTAAAGTAATATACCAAAGTTTTTGAAAAAAGTTTGCTCCATCTATTGATGCTGCCTCGTAATATTCATCTGGTATAGATGTAAGTCCAGCAAGGAAGATTGTCATAACGTAGCCAACCCCCCTCCAGGCATCTACACCATATATAGATTTCCAGACTATATTAGGGTCAGAAAGCCATTTTTGTTTAAGAAAATCTAGTCCAACTCCTTCTAGAAAGATGTTAATTAAACCATTATTATAATTGAAAAGTGATGTGAAAATAAGGCCTATTACTACAAAAGGCAATATAGAAGGCATATAAAGTATTGTCCTATATATATTACGTCCTCTAATTTTTTCTTTTAGTAATATAGCTAGAAATAGGGCTGGAATTATTTTAACTATATTGGAAATAATGGTAAACTTTAATGTATTAAAAATACCATGGGAGTAGTTTCTCTTTGATGTAAATACTTCTATGTAATTTTTTATTCCTACAAATTCAAGTTCCCCTGCACTTCTTACATTCCAATCAGTCAAGGAAAAAAATACTCCTAAAATGCTTGGAAGTAGTAAAAATAGCAAATAAGCTAATAAGGGTATTAGTATAAACCACTGGGGATAAATCTTCTTTTTATTCAATTATTGCACCACCTTGAAAGTAATCTTATATTAAATCATTGCTTAATTAAAACTGCTGGGATACGTAACTTATCGATAAGTGGCGAACCCAGCAATTTCAACTTATTTATCTAATGTTTCTTATTATATATTCTTTTAATAAAATAATCATGGATTGAACCCTTGAGACTGCCTCTGCATTCAATTCCATTTTTATCTTATTCCCATGCTGGATCTTTAGCAACTTTAGCTGATTCATTACGATTGTAGTCCATATTTTCTAACACATCAATTGCTTCTATTTGACCCATACAATAAGATACCATATCTTGACCAAATGGCATCCAATGGTCATTAGTGTATTTTGTCCCTGTTTGAAGCACTGAAGTTAGCATTAAACTAGGATCTATACTTGCCATGAATTCTTCTTCTTCAGGTGTCCAGTGTTGTTCAATCTTATCATCATTTATATCTAGGTTAGTATAATCAGGTGAATTGTCTAGAATTTCTTGTAAACTTTCAGTAGTTGTAATAAAGTCAAAGAATTCTTTAACTAATTCAGGATGTTCTGAACCTTTATAACCAAACATTGTTGGTCCAGCAGGATTTGTTGGATAAGTTTGGTTATCTCCAAGTGGAATTAAGAAAAATCCAAATTCATCAGTAGTGTCAGTTTCTTCTTGAACTTGTTTTAAGTAACTTGAGTTAGCCATTACCATTGCAATATTTCTATCTGCAAGTTCATTTAATAGATTAGTACTATCTGTTCCAATCCAGTCTTCACCAAAATATCCTTTATCAGATAATTCTTTAAATTGTTCTAGAACTTCTAACATCTTTTCATTATCTGCAAAAGTTTTA
>CAZOSE010000040.1:2705-13540 GCA_964582385.1 uncultured Lachnospiraceae bacterium | reverse complement strand
ACCATCCTTATTAAGAGGTTCTCCACATTCTGGGCAATCTTTGTCTGGTATATCATAACCTGACATTCCTGAATATCCTCTTACTTCCTCGGAATCAAAATCACTATAATAGCAGTTAGAACAATAATAATGAGCTGGGAGTGGGTTTACTTCTGTAATGTCTGCCATAGTAGCTGCAAAAGAAGAACCTACTGATCCTCTTGAACCAACTAAGTATCCATCTTCAATGGACTTAACAACTAGTTTTTGGGAGATTATATACATAACTGCATAGCCATTACTTATAATTGAGTTTAATTCTCTCTCAAGTCTATCTTTAACAGCTTTAGGAAGCTTAGGTCCATAAATAGAATGAGCCTTTTTATAGCAGGTCTCCCTAAGCATTGTATCAGAATTCTCTATAATTGGAGGACATTTATCAGGTCTTACTGGAGAAACATAGTCAATTTCATCAGCAATTTTGTTAGTGTTAGTAATAACAACTTCCCTAGCTTTCTCACTTCCTAAATATTCAAATTCCTCTAACATTTCATTGGTTGTCCTAAAATACAGGGGCGGCTGGGAATCCGCATCTTTAAAGCCTTTTCCTGCCATAATGATTCTTCTATACTGTTCATCCTTTGGATCAAGAAAATGAACATCACAAGTGGCTACAACAGGCTTTCCATAATCCTCGCCTAATTGAACTATTTTTCGGTTAATATTCTTTAGATCTTCATTAGAGCTTACTTCATATCTATCATTATCAATCATAAATTGGTTATTACCTAAGGGTTGAATTTCAAAATAATCATAAAACCTTGCCAGTCTGTCAATTTCATCAGCAGTTTGGTGTCTTTGGATTGCTTGATACAACTCTCCTGCTTCACAAGCCGAGCCTATTAATAAACCTTCACTATGTTTTATAAACTCGCTTTTTGGAATACGAGGCCTCATACTGTAATAATCTATATGGGATTTTGAAATAAGTGTATAGAGATTGACTCTACCTATTTCATTTTTAGCTAAAATAATTGCATGATAACTAGGCATCTTCTTAATCACATCGGCAGTCATAATGTTAAGCTTGTCTATATCATCAAGATAAGAAACACCCTTTTCTTTTAAGATATCTATAAATTTTAAGAAAATCTTAGCAGTAGCTTCTGCATCATCAACTGCGCGGTGATGATTATCTAGTGAAATATTCAAATGTTTTGCAATATTATTAAGCCTAAAACGTCCCAAACTTGGGAGAAGTAATCTAGCAAGTCCAACAGTATCAACTACTGTGTAGTCAAATTCTATGTCTTGTTCTCTAGCGTTCTTGGATATAAAGCTTACATCAAAAGAAGCATTATGTGCAACTAAAACACTATCTACACAAAACTCCAAAAACTGGGGCAGTACAATATCAATAGTAGGTGCATCAAGTACCATATTGTCACTAATACCTGTTAACTTCTCTATATTAAAAGGTATAGGGGTCTTTGGATTAACAAAAGAGCTAAACCTATCAACTATTTGTCTGTTTATAACTTTTACTGCACCTATTTCAATTATTCTATCTTTTTCTGGTCCAAATCCTGTTGTTTCAATATCAAATATAACATAAGAATCATCTAAACTTTGATTTTTAGACTTGACTGTTACTGATTTAACATCATCAACCAAATAAGCCTCTACACCGTAAATAACTTTGAATTCTTTAAGCCTTTGCCATTCAGACTCTGGATAATCCTTTTTATTTAATGCGTGTGCAGCTTCAGGAAAGGCTTGCACAACACCATGGTCCGTAATTGCAACAGCCTTATGTCCCCAGTCAAAAGCTCTTTTAATAAGGTCTTTGACATCAACCACTGCATCCATATCACTCATCATAGTATGGGCATGAAGCTCAACTCTCTTTTCGTCACTAGTATCTTTTTTTATCTCAGTAAAATCAGGAATTGTTTTCATGCCAAATATTGAACCAATAGCAATTTCCCTATCGAACTTATCATATTGTGCAATTCCTTTTATTCTAATATAGTTACCTTTTTTAATATTTTGTAGTAAGAAACCAAGATCATCAGTTTTTATAAAAACTTTACATCTTATAGAATCTGTGAAGTCTGTAACAGAAAACATAACAATTGTTTTTTCATTACGTATGTCTCTTGTATCTATATTAAGAATTCTACCTCTTATAATTACTTCACCAATTTCTTCTTGAATATCTTTAATAGATATAGATTCTCCGTCAAAACCTCTACCATAAAAGACATCTGGGTCTTGGTTATTTCTTAGATATGATGGTTGAGTAATTATGGGGGTTTTTACAGTATTACTTGTCTCTTTTTTGCTATTATTATTGGTGTCTACACTTGTAGAGCCGCTTGAAATAAGCTCTTTAGCATTTATATTATTGTTTCTATTTTCTGCTTTTATTTCTTCAACACTAAGACATTCTACTTCATCTTCCTTAGTATCTTCCTTTGGTTGGTAATATTTATATTTTATTTTAATTTCTAGGTTAAATCTATTTTTAAAAACATATGTAATATAATCAGAAAAATTTTGGCAAACTTTTTTATATAGGAAGTTGTCTTCTACATTAAAATAAAACACATTATCACTATAATCTATTTCGGAATGCCTTAATATATTGTACTCTAGAATACTTCTTTCTTTAATCTCATCTAACAAGCTATCCTTATAAATCTCCATTAACTTTTTAGGGGTATACTGGGCAGATAGATTAAAGCGTTCTAATATTGTAACGGAAAGGGAAGGGAATAATTGTCTATGTAGTTGGTATTCCATTGTTTTTATTTTTTTATTACTTATTAAATGCTGACTTTTGATATATATTTTTAATATGGCTTTTGTATTAGAAGCTACGACTCTTTCAACTTCAACTTTTTCAAAAAGCTCTGAAATATTTTTAGCTGTCTTTAATCCTTCAAATACATCAAAGAACAAAAGGTTTGATTCAGAATTCATTTTATCCCTCTTTTACATATATACAAGTATTAACAAAGTCTACTTATTTCTTTTCATCTTGCATTTTTAATAGTTCTTGTCTTAAGGTGCTAAGTAGTTCTTCTTCTGGTATCTTTTTAATTATTTCACCTTTTTTAATCAACAATCCCATACCATTACCACCTGCAATACCTATGTCTGCTTCTCTTGCCTCACCAGGCCCATTTACAGCACATCCCATTACTGCTACTTTTATGTCTAAGTCGATATCTTGTATTAAATCTTCAACTTCATTTGCAAGTTTAATTAGATCTATTTGTGTTCTACCACAAGTTGGACATGAAATTAAATCAATTCCTGACTTTCTTAAACCAAGATTCTTTAGGATTAACTTTGCAGATTTGATTTCTTCTTTAGGATCACCTGACAAAGAAACCCTAACTGTATTACCAATTCCTTCATACAGAATAATTCCAAGACCTACTGCAGACTTTATATTGCCTGCATAAGGTGTCCCCGCTTCTGTTATACCTACATGTAAAGGATAATTAGTTTCTTTTGCAATAAGCTTATGTGCTTCTACACACATTATTACATCTGATGATTTAATACTAATTACTAAGTTGTCATAGCCCATACTTTCAATTAGTGCAACCTTTTCAAGGGCACTTTCTACTATACCCGCTGGAGTAACACCCTTGTATTTTTCTCTTATATGCTTTTCTAGGGATCCACTATTAACTCCAACTCTAATTGGAATATTTCTATCTTTTGCTACATCTACAATAGCCTGAACTTTTTCGTTGCTTCCTATGTTACCAGGATTAATCCTTATTTTATCAGCACCATTTTCCATAGCTGCAATTGCAAGGCGATAATCAAAGTGAATATCTGCAACTACAGGTATGTTAACACTTTCTTTTATTTGCTTAAAAGCTTTTGCTGCTTCCATATTAGGAACAGCACAACGGATAATATCACATCCTAAAGCTTCAAGTTCTAATATTTGATTAATTGTTTCATTAATATTCTCTGTTTTTGTATTAGTCATAGACTGGATGAGAACCTTGTTTTTTCCACCAATTACTTTGCTTCCAATCCATATATCTTTTGTATTTTCTCTTAATATATTCATAAAAATCCATCCTTACTAAAATGGTAATATCTTTCTAACATCATTAAATATTACTAAGACCATAAGAAACATTAGTGCCATAATGCCAATAAAATGTACCATTCCTTCTTTTTCTGATGGAACTGGCTTTCTTCTTATTAATTCAAGGAATAAAAAAACTAGTCTACCACCATCTAAGGCCGGTAATGGAAGCAAATTAATAACTCCAACGTTGGCACTTAACATTATAGTTAAACTGGCAAGGTTGATAAATACAATAAGGCCACCACTTGCTTTACTTGCTTCATAGGTGTCTCCTATTATATTAACAATTCCTACAGGACCTGCAATATCATTTGCTCCGGCTTTACCTGTAAGAAGCATGCCAAAACTCCTAATAGCAGTTGATATATTATACTTTATTTCCACAAAACTATATTTGATAACCTCTATGGGACTTGCGTCAACATATCCATATTTAATTGCATAACCTAAATCATAGCCTGCACCTGCATATTCAGGGGTTACTATTACTACTTTCTCCTGGCCATTACTAGAATATCCTAACTCTACCTGGGACTTTCCTAGTGGATTACTTTCTAAATATTCAGTTAATGACTCTCCTGATTCAATCTTATTCCCATTGAAACTAGTTATAATATCTCCTGGAACTAGTCCAGATTTATCCATCGGATATCCTTCATAAAGGCTTTCAATTGAAGCTGGTGCCGAATCTGGTAGATAAGTAAAACCCAAAATATAATTTTCCTTGTATTTTGGTTTCAACACAACCACTTCTTCCACGCCATCTCGTTCATATGATATTTTAACTTCATCACTAGTTAAAGGGTCAAACAAAAAGTGAGAATTTGCTTCTCTACTAACAGAGATTTTCCTTTTGTCAATCTTGGTAATCCTATCTCCTTCTTGTAGTCCCGCTTCATATGCAGCCGAGTCCTTAGTTACTCCTGTAATAATAGCTGGGTCATACCCTAAAATTCCTATAACAGCAATAGATAGAACAAATGCCAATACAAAGTTAAAGAATGCACCTGCAAATACAACTAAGATCCTTGACAATACACTCTTATTATTAAAGGCCCTAGTGTCTTCAATGCTTTCATCTTCACCTAACATCATACACGAACCACCAAAGGGTAATAACTTTAGGGAATATATTGTTTTTTCTCTAAGGCTTTCTATTTCTTCAAATTCCTTATCTGACATTAAAGCTCTGAACTTATAACCATCTTTACTTGGTGCAAAGCTAATTAACCTTTTACCCATGCCCATTGAGAATTCTGTTACGAAAATACCATTAGACTTTGCTAATGCAAAATGTCCAAGTTCATGTATTAAGATTATTAAACCAAATATTAATAATGCTATAACTATATTCATATAGCCCTCCAATAATTTTCATATTATATATTGTAGGATATACACTCGCAAAAAGAAGCTTACCTACAATATCAGATTGTATATATAATCATATTATTTATATCATTAGATTATTTTACAATAGGATTATTTATATAATCAGATTATTTACATAATCATATGCTTCTTGCTCACAATTAAGAATTTGAGATATTGTTGGATTCTCAATAAACTTGTGATTATTTATTGCAGATTTAATTAACTCAACTATATCTAAATACTTAATTCTTTTATTTAAAAACTTATCTACAGCTATTTCGTTGGCTGCGTTATAAACAGTAGGCATACTTCCACCAGCTTTACCTACATCATAAGCTAACTTTAGTCCTGGAAAAGTCTCATAATCAGGTTCTATAAAATCGATTTTACCTAATTCATAAAAATCAAGTCTTTCTCCTGGTGATATTTTTCTTTCCGGATAGTAAATGGCATATTGAATAGGTAAATGCATATCAGGTGTACCCATCTGGGCTATAATACTTCCATCAATATATTCAACTGCCGAATGTATTATACTTTGCGGCTGAATTACCACTTCAATTTGATCAAAGTCTACGTCGAATAACCACTTTGCTTCTATTACTTCTAAGCCCTTATTGACTAGTGTAGATGAATCTATGGTAATCTTCTTACCCATTGACCAATTTGGATGATTAAGTGCATCTTCTAGGGTAACAGATTGCAATTCTTCTTTTGTTTTACCACGAAATGGCCCACCTGAGGCAGTTAATATGATACGACTAATGTCCTTTGTGTTCTCACCATTAAGTGCCTGAAATATAGCAGAATGTTCACTATCAACAGGATAAAGATTAACGCCCATTTCTTTTACAAGAGGCATTATTATATGTCCTGCCGTTACTAAAGTTTCTTTGTTGGCAATAGCTATATCTTTTCTTGCTTTCACAGCCTCAATAGTTGGTATAATACCAATCATTCCAACTATTGCCGTTACAACCATATCACAAGTATTAAAGCTTGCACATTCTATTAATCCATCCATTCCTACTAGAACTTTTGTATTTAAATCCTTTATATTTTCTTTTAATTCTTTAGCTTTTACTTCATCCATAACACAAGCTACTTCAGGATGAAATTCTCTTATTTGTTCTTCTAAAAGCTTAATATTATTATTGGCGCTAAGGCAGGTAATATTCAAATCATTATTGTTTCTTACTATATCTAAGGTTTGAGTACCAATAGACCCTGTTGAGCCAAGAATTACAATGTTTTTCATATGTAACCTCCACATCTAATTAATAACAGTTATTAGATAATATACTATAGGTGCTACAAAAATAATACTATCAAATCTATCTAAAATTCCACCATGTCCTGGAATTAATTTGCTATAATCTTTAATATTGTAATTTCTTTTAATTGCAGATGCAGCTAAATCACCTAGTTGCGATATTATACTAGAACTTCCACAAATAATAGCAAAGGCCACTTCTGGATTGCTAATTGAAGTGAAGGTATCAGAGAATATCATGCCATATAGGTAACCTATTAGGGCTGCACCAACTATACCACCAATACAACCTT
Source organism: uncultured Lachnospiraceae bacterium (assembly GCA_964582385.1). GTDB lineage: Bacteria > Bacillota > Clostridia > Lachnospirales > Lachnospiraceae > JAAYRG01. The sequence goes on along the minus strand of CAZOSE010000040.1, from coordinate 6,498 downwards.
CTAGTGTTTTCTTTGGGCTTAATTTAGGTAAGAACTTTCTCTTGCCTATTGACATTCCAACTACATAAGCTGATGTGTCACTACCCCATGCACTTATAAATACTAGCCAAACTAAATAAGCACCTAGTTCAAGAACTCTAACCTTATATATGAAACTTAACATAATAGCAACATAAAACAATCCTAGAAATATATATGATACTTGATCAATATTGTATTTAGGAAATACTATTACATAAGCCATCATAATTAGAATCAAAAACATTATAAATAATAAAAGATAATTATCTAAATTAAAATATAAAAACATATAATAAGCAATACACGTTATATAGCCTAAAAACCCAAGAACAGTCTTATTGAGCTTTATAACCCTATATAGTTCCATCATTCCTATTAAAGAGATAGTTATCAGTCCGGTAAAAAGTACTTGGCCACCTAACACAATAAAAGTAATAGTGAGTGCAAGTACAACTATGGAACTAATCAATCTTTGTTTAAACATCTTATATCCTCCAAATTATATAGCACCAAATCTTCTGTCTCTGCCGTTGTAATATTCTATAGCCTTCATTAACTCTTCTTTATTAAAATCTGGCCAATATACGTCTGTAAAATAAAATTCCGTATAGGCTAGTTGCCATAATAAAAAGTTTGACAATCTTTGTTCACCGCTTGTTCTAATTAAAAGGTCAGGGTCGGGAATACCTGAAGTATCTATATATTTTTCAAATAATTCCTCATCAATATCATTGCTATTAATTCTATTTCCTTCTAAGTCATTATATAATGATTTTATTGCTCTAATTAATTCGTCCCTGCCACCATAGTTAATAGCAACTTGGAAATTAAGACCTGTGTTAGCTTTTGATGCTTCTTCTAGCTTTTCTATACTTTCTTGCATTTTTTTGGGGAGTATACTAGTATCACCAATTACACGAACCCTCATATTGTTTTTTTTGCTTTCCCTAATTGACTTTTTTAAGTAGTCTCCTAATAATTTCATTAATGCATCTACTTCTTCAGTACGTCGTTTCCAGTTCTCAGTAGAAAAGGCATATACGGTTATATATTCAATTCCCATATTACTTGCTTCCTTGCATATTCTTTCTACGTTTTCACTACCCTTTATATGACCAAAATTTCTTGGTTTATTGTTCTTTTTAGCCCATCTTCCATTACCATCTAATATAATAGCAATATGTTTTGGTATCTTCATTAAATCTGTTTTATCTCTTTTGTCCATAGAGGCCTCCATAAATATTGTTAATCTATAATTATTCTTAATGGTTCTATTATACAACACAAATCATAAAAATAATTAAAATAATATTATTTTATTGAATTTTAATGTTTATAAAGCAATAAGACGTATCTTGTAAAACAAAATACGTCCTAAGTCTTTTGGTAAGCCGTCTAATTATGGTCTAAAACCTATTATATATTATAAGATATCTTACTCAAATTATTATATTGTAAGTATTTCTTTTTCTTTATTGTCAGTAACATCATCAATTTTACTAACATATTTATCTGTTAATTTCTGAATATCATCTTCATATACCTTAGCATCGTCTTCTGAAATGACAGAGTCATTTTTCATCTTTTTAACTTCATCGTTTGCATCTCTTCTTATGTTACGAACTGATACTTTTGAATTCTCAGCTTTCTTTTTAACATCTTTAACTAGGTCTTTACGTCGCTCTTCTGTTAACTCTGGAAAGATCAAACGAATTACTTTTCCGTCATTATTTGGAGTAATACCAATATCAGAAATTAAAATAGCTTTTTCAATATCCTTAATCAACTTGCTTTCCCATGGTTGAATCTGAATCATCCTAGGCTCTGGTACAGAAACATTGGCAACTGATTGTATGGGGGATGGAGTACCGTAATAATCAACTCTTAATGTGTCTAGAATACGTGGATTTGCTCTTCCTGCTCTTATAGTACCATAGTCATTCTCTAAGGATTCTATTGTCTTTTCCATTCTACTCTCGTATTGTTTTAAATTAAAGTTCATAATATCTCCTCCTAATTTTATACTGTTATTATTGTACCATTTAAATTACCACTAACTGAATTTACTATACTATTTTCTTCTTCTAAAGCAAATACTAACATGGGCATCTTGTTCTCTAATGCCAATACTGTAGCTGATAAATCAACAACTTGCAATTGTTTCTCTAGGGTCTTAGCTAGACTTATGCTTGAATACTTTTTGGCATCAGGGTTTTTAGAAGGATCGCTATCATAAACACCATCTATGGCTTTTGCCATCAATATTACCTCAGCTTCTAGCTCTATTGCTCTAAGAACAACACAAGTATCGGTGGAAAAATAAGGATGGCCTGTACCACCAGCTAAGAATACAACATTACCTTTTTCGAGCTGATTTGAAGCTTCATCTTTAGAGAACAGTTTTGTCATACTCCCACATGAAAATGGTGTCATAATATCTGTTTTCATTCCAACAGATCTAAAAATTTCGGAAACGTAAATACAATTCATCACTGTAGCTAGCATACCTATTTGATCAGCCTTTGTCCGATCAATATTGTTACTAGTTCTACCTCTCCAAAAATTACCTCCACCAATTACAATTGCAACTTGAGTATTATTATCTAGCAATTGTTTAACTTGCTTTGCAACTGTTACACAGGTTTCTTCATCAAAACCTGTCTTCTTGCCACCTGCTAGTGCCTCACCACTTAGTTTTAACAAAACTCTCTTATACTTATTGTCCATCTTTAGCTCCTTGAATTATTAGTTTGTTTCATCTTAGTCTATTTTAACATTATTTGTATGATAAGTACAATCTTCAACGAATTAGTTAATATTAATCTCCCAAAACATCACTAGATTTAACCTGTTGAACTGGTTTTATATCTTGTGATAAAGGTAAAATTAGATAATCTTTTTCTAATAAGTCTTCTACTATTTTGGCAAGGGATTCTACAGTAGTGTCTTTATCATGGGCATCATGCATAAGTACAGTGGAATTGTTAAACCCTTTAATACCTTCCATAGTATTGTTGTATGCTTCCTTTGAAGTTACCTTGTTGTTTGTAGCATCCCCATTGACAACATTCCAATCAAAATATGTAATATTTACTTCGTCTAAATATTTTATAAATGTTGATATATCTAATTTGCTAACTGTGTTTCCACTTCCACCAGGAAACCTATATATATTAGGTCTATAGTTGGTAGTTTCATATATTAAGTCACTAAGATTAAATAAATCTTCCTTAAAATTATCTAAGCTATCGTATATTTCATCATATATGTGAGTATAGGAATGTATGCCTATTGTGTGCCCTTCGTTAACTATCCGCCTGTAAATGTCTTTTGAATAATCATCAGTCTTACCAATTACAAAAAATGTAGCTTTAACATCGTATTCTTTTAATATATCAAGGATTAAAGGGGTGTTTTTACTAGGTCCATCATCAAATGTAAGGTATACCTTTTTTTTGTTCTTTACCTTGTCGTCATCTTCAATACTTTGTTTACTTTCATCTTCTGTATTCTTATCTGACTCTGTAGTTTTATCATCTATTATATCTTCATCGATATTGTTATCAATACCTAAATCTTCAGACTCATTGGGGTTTTTGGATGTATTATCATCTTTTGATTTATTATTATCCCCTTCATTTAAATCATTATCATCAGCTTCTACAGTATTATTATCATCCACTTCTACTTTATCATTATCTTCATTATCACTTTTTTTGTCTTGGTTTTTATCAATACCTGCGGCATGAACAAACTTATTATTTTTATACAT
>CAZOSE010000040.1:231-2611 GCA_964582385.1 uncultured Lachnospiraceae bacterium | reverse complement strand
AATTGAAAGGGCTGTAGGAATAATAATAAGTAGTAGAAGTAATACTTTTCTAGTATTTTTTGTACTTCTTGTCTTTCTCATTCTATCCTTCCTGAACTCAGGAGTCTTTTTGGATTTATTGGAGATTGTGTATTTAAACAAACTCAAACAATTACCCTCCCTTTTTTTATATTCTATCATAAATTAAGAATAATTCTATATGACAATAGATAATTTTCAATTATCTTAATTTTCAATTATCTTAATTTTCAATTATCTAAATATTAATCACCTTAATTATCTTATGACAGAATAATTTTTTCTAATTCCAATGGGTCTAATTTAGCTCCGTTTTTGTAAGCTCTCATATTACCACCGGATATTTCATCTATTAAAGCTATATGATTGTCCCCTGAAACTCTACCAAATTCAAGTTTTATATCATATAATTCGATTTCTTTTTTTGCTAGTTCATCTTTAACGATGCTACATATTTTTCTTGTTAGGTCTACTAGAATATTATATTCTGCTTTTGACATTATTCCTAACATTTCTAAAGCTTCATCAGTAATAAGGGGATCTTCTCTTTCATCGTCTTTTAAAGTAACTTCAACATATGCATCTAAATCTTGACCTTCCTTAGCATATAGGCCGTATCTTCTTGTGAAGCTACCAACTGCTCTATATCTACAGATTACTTCAACACCCTTTCCAAACATGCGGGCAGGAAGCACAGTCATAGTTGCATTGTCAATATCCGAATCTACATAATGAGTTGGAATTCCCATTTTATTAAATATCTCAAAGAAAAACTTAGTTATACTTATTCCTGCTTTACCTACACCCTCAATTGTTAGGCCGACTGTATTTGCTCCAGGATCAAAAACGCCATCTTTACCAGTCACATCATCTTTAAATTTCAATAGGTATGTTCCATCTTTTAAATCATATACGTCTTTTGTTTTTCCTTTATAAAGTAATTCCATGGTTTTCTCCTTTGATATTGTTAATTCCTCTTTTGAACCTCTCACGACTAAAGTCACAAGTGTTCTTAGTTGTGTGCATAAAATTATATATAAATAGCTCCGATGCTAATTTGAAATAGGTTTATGTCGTATCAATTCACAAACTGTCTTGTCTAGACAATCTATTTTTTTGTAGACATGACATGCCCCTATTTCAAACTAGTTATCGGAGCCTTAGTATAATCTAATTAGATATTACTGTCCCATTTGTTTTGCAACTTCATCAGCAAAGTTTTCTTCTTTTTTCTCAAGACCTTCGCCTGTTTCAAAACGTACAAATTGCGTAATTGACAACTTAGTTCCTAGTTCTTTAGACACTTGGTCGATATATTTTTGAACTGTTAAATCAGAATCTCTAATGTATTCTTGATCTAAAAGACATACAGCTTTTAATTCTTTGTTTAGACGACCTTCGATAATTTTATCAATAATGTGTTCTGGTTTTTTGGAATCTTCGTTTAAAGCTTGAGCTTTTAGAATTTCCTTTTCATGCTCAATATATTCTTGTGGAATTTCTTCTCTACTTAAATATTTTGGTGAAATTGCCGCTACTTGCATTGCAATATTCCTTGCAGCTTCTTTTGCAGCATCATTAACAATGTCGGAGTCTACTCTTACAAGTACACCAATTTTTCCACCAGCATGAAGATAAGATTCTACGAAGCCATTATCTGCAGCTACCTTATCGAATCTTCTTATATTCATGTTTTCGCCTATAATAGAAATTTGTGTTGATAATTCTTCCTTAACAGTCTTTGAAGTATCAAGTTCCCAATCTTCTGCTAAAAACTCATCAATATTAGTAGCATCTGATTTAGCAACTTGTTCAACAACTGCTTTAACGTAACTTAAGAACTTTTCATTCTTAGCAACGAAGTCAGTTTCACTATTTACTTCTACTATAGCTCCAACTTTTCCATCTTCTGAAATAGATACTGCTGATAGTCCTTCTGCAGCAATTCTTCCAGCTTTCTTCTCTGCAGCACTTAGACCTTTTTCTCTTAGAAAGTCAACTGCTTTATCTATATCACCATTAGTTTCGGTAAGGGCCTTTTTACAGTCCATCATACCTGCACCAGTCATTTCACGTAATTCTTTTACCATTGCAGCTGTAATTTGCATTGCGTACCTCCATTAATATGAATTTAAATACTAATCTAATTATATGAAAACATTAGATTAGTATAATTATTAGTATTTATATAAAGATTTAATTTAAGTATGTCGAAAATTATTCTTGAACTTCTTCTTCAGAATCAGCTTCTTCTGCTTTTTTTTCTTCTTCAGCTAATTGTACACCTTGATTAGCTTCAATAACAGCGTTAGCCATAGCACCACTTATTAATTTAATTGCTCTAATTGCATCATCATTACCT
>CAZOSE010000040.1:0-221 GCA_964582385.1 uncultured Lachnospiraceae bacterium | reverse complement strand
GGGATTACATAATCTAATTCGTCTGGATCAGAGTTAGTATCTGCAATACCAATTAATGGGATGTTTAGCAAGTGTGCTTCTTGAATACAGATTTTTTCATTCTTTGGATCAACAACATATATAATGTCTGGAATCCCCTTCATATCTTTAATTCCACCTAAGTTCTTCTCAAGTTTATCCCATTCTTTTTTAATTTGGATAACTTCTTTTTTAGGTAAAAC
>CAZOSE010000039.1:9289-13979 GCA_964582385.1 uncultured Lachnospiraceae bacterium | reverse complement strand
TTAACGTGACCGGTTTTTTAGTTGGCTTAGTTATTATTTCTATATTAACCTTTACAACTTCTTCTTTTAAACATGCTAAGAGGTATACTTGGCCACTAATACCTTTTGACTCGAAGGCTTTGGCTCATATACTATTTAGAATGCCTATTCCTAGTTTGAAGAAAGAGGATAAAAAATAATTATTAACTACTATTTTTAATAGAAACAGGCTAAGTTACTTCTTGGCTTGGTATCTTTATAAACTATTATACTTAAAGATATTTTTAAATATCTTTAAGTATATCTAATAATTCCCCATGTATCTTTCCATTACTAGCAAGTACTTCAGAAGTAATATTTAGTCCTAAGTCGTAATCACTATAATCCGTTACTTTACCTCCTGCTTCTTTGACAAGCAACATTCCTGCCGCGTAATCCCATAACTTTAATCTTTTTTCAAAAAAACCTTCAGTTCTACCGCAAGCTGTATATGCCAAATCAAGAGCTGCTGAACCTAACCGTCTTATGTCTTCACACTTCATAAATACATCCAGAATTATTTTGAAGTTATATTCTCCTAGTTCCTTTTCATAGGGTGAGGTTCCTACTGATATAAGACTTTCAGATAAAGTCTTGGCATTACTTACATAAACTCTCTTATTATTTAAATATGTTCCCTTACCCTTTTGGGCAACAAACATTTCATCAGTAAAAGGATTATACACAAATCCAAGTACAACTTCTCTATCAACAACTAATCCTAAAGAAATGGAAATCTGCTTATAGTCATGAATTAGATTAGTTGTTCCATCAATTGGATCTAGCACCCAAAACTTACCGGCAAAATCAATATCTTCACTAGACTTTTCTTCACCCATGAATTGAATGTCTGGATAAATTTCTGTTAATTTAGATTCGATATATTCTTGTACTTTAAGATCTACTTCTGTTACGTAATCTGATGTTCCTTTTTCTTCAATTTGTAAGGCTAAATCTCTGTCTTCTAGTATTATTGCTGCTTCTTTTATTATATGTATAATAATATCTTTATTTACTTCCATTTATATCTCCTTGAATATTAGTTGTGTTTGAGTGTTAAAACAACTTTACCATAGAGTCAATAACAGGACATAGGTAAATTACTGCCCCTGCGTCTTCTCTAATCTCTTTATTACTTAACAAGCCATCAGCTACTTGCTCAGTTATACTTGAGTCCGTAACAAATAATATAACTTCTTTTTCAGGTTGTAATTCTATATTAATGATTGGTAACTTGACCTTATGGTGTATGTCAGTACCCCTTCCATGTAAAATAGTAGCCCCCATTGCACCTGACTCACGAGCTAAATCTACTACATTATCAGCAAAACCTCTTTCTACTGTTACCATTATACAGTCGAATACAAGATTCTTATCTACAGGTATAACAGGAGAAGCAATAACTTCTTCTATAGTTGTATATTCCTCCACCGTCTTATTCTTGAATATAGTTCCCATTAACATAAGAGAGAATACAGGAGCCATAGCTACCATTGCTATAACACCAAATCCATCCACCAAGACATTTGCTGTTTCTATTGAAGATGCTGCACCTTGTGCAAATGCAAGGACAAAAGTTGCAGTCATTGGACCTGAGGCAACTCCCCCTGCATCATATGCAATTCCAACAAAGACAGGGTCTGCTTTAAATGATAGTATAATGGCAAAAAGGAAACCAGGAAGAAGAAAATACCATAGTTTTACTTCAGGTACTAAAATTCTTACCATAGAAAGAGAAATCGCTAAAGCAACACCTATTGAAAGTGTCATTCTAATCAATCTAAGAGGTATATGGCCACCGGTTACCTCCTCAATTTGCTCACCTAAAACGTGAACAGCTGGCTCAACAAGAACCACAATGAAACCAAGTAAAAAGGCTATTCCAACTAAAAACCACGGATTCATTTTAGCAAGTTCCATACCAAGTACCCTACCCATATCCATAAATCCAGAATTCACTGCGGTAAGAAATAATGTCAGGCCAAGAATTACTAATATGAGCCCTCTTATTATTTCATAAAGTTTATCCTTAGATATTTTAAATTTTGTAAAATTATAAGCAAAAAACAAAACTGACAAAGGCACCAGTGCTATTAAAGATTCAAGAAAGATTGTGGGAATAATATTTATTATTGGCCCTAGTACGCCTTCTGCCACTACAAATTCAGCAACTTCACCCTGTATGTTTTTCTGCCCTGAAATTATTGATATAAGCATAATTGCTACAATTGGACCTGCACTCATTATTCCAACTAGGCCAAAAGAGTTTTCTTCTGCTTTCTTGCCACCTTTTACCTGAGACAATCCTAAGGACAATGCCAAAACAAAAGGTGTTGTAAGGGCACCAGTAGTTGCTCCAGAAGCATCAAAGGAAATAGCAAGAAACTCTTCAGATACAAACAAGGCTAGTACAAAAATAATAGCATAAGTTATTCCCATAAATATATTAAGGGGTATACCTTTTAATAGTCTAAAAACCCCTAGAGAAATCAAAATCCCAACACCTATGGATACTATATAAACAATTAATGATTGACCAAGACTTCCTCCAGAAGCACCCTCAATCTGCGAACCCAAAATTAACAAGTCTGGTTCTGCAACTGTAACCAAAAAACCTAATAAAAAACTAAGCACTATAATCTTAATAGGTGATTTGGAAGTTGCAACTTCCTTAGACATCTGCTCTCCAATTGCATCCATCGATAAGTCAACACCCCATAGAAATATGGAAAGCCCTATTAAGAGCAGGACACTTCCTACTAGAAACCGTATTATAATATTAGTTCCAACATCTACAACGGTCAAACTAATTATAAGTACCAGCAGAACTACAGGAAGCAAGGTTTGGGTAACTTCTTTTGATTTTTCAAACAATAAATTCATGCTCCTACCTCCTTGTCTTCCACTAGCCCACTTATTTTAATAACAGGAAGGACAAAAGTAACGCCATTTCCCTCCTTATAAAGCTCCAAGTCTACTACTATCCTGTCTTTTATTGCATCAACATTATCTTTATCCGTTAAAATCATTACAAGTTCTTTTTGCGGTTCAATAATTAGGGGGAAATAATAATCTGTAGGAACTCCTGCCCCATGACCATGGATTATAGTTCCTCCTCTTGCCCCTGCTGCCTTTGCAGCTTTTATGCACTCATTACTTTTACCCCTGTCTACAATTGTCATTATACAAAAATGAGATGGAGTAAAATCTCTAGCTATTTCTCTTTTTTCTTCTTTATCTTTTTTTAATTGCCAACGAAAAAAAGGTATAGAAAATGCTATTCCTTTATTCTTTTTATTAAATTGAAAGTGATCACTTAACCTTTCCTGTAAACCACTGCATTCTTGCTCTGTAGTTGCAATCATAAGAACTTCTTTATGGGCTTTATTAAGACCTAGTATGTCTAATAATTTATTAGATTGCATTGTACCTTCTCCCAAAAAGATTGTACCCCCACTCGCTCCCCATTCTTTTGCTTTATTTAGTACATCATTTGCCTTACCCCTGTTTACAACCGAGAATAGTAGTGTATTAATAATTTTCACGTCCCTTCTTTACTTTTGAACCATTACCTTCTTTTTTATATATATTATAAATATAGGCACTACAAATTATCATTTGAATTTGTAATGCCTTTGAAATATGCTATTAAATTTGTCCCCATTTTAAAGTTCAAATCCGTTGTTATAAAAGTAGCATAAAAAACACATTAAGAGTATAATACCATAATTAAATATTTCTCTCAATAAAATTTTTACAAAAAATGTGACAAAATTTTCTTCTTATGTATTAAATATATATTATAAGCTATATCATAGTCCTTCTATACTAATTATTTCATCAATAGGTATTATTGTTCCATCCGTCATAATAAGAACACCTTTATACTGATCAATTTTCTTTACAGGAGCAAAAGAAGTAGTATATGCTCCTCCACCTTTTTTATCATCAGGTTTAAAGTAGGTAATTTCAATTTCAGGGTAATCTTTTAGACTCTCCTCTATAGCTTGCAGCTTATGACTTAGGGAATCTTTCATATATTCATCTAGTTCAACTCTTTCTTCAGTAAGTCGTGCTGTTTCTTTTACAGCATCTTCATGACCAGTAAGTGCTGCAAAAGGGGCAAACTGAGCCGCCCTGTCAATGTTGGCCATAGGAGGGCGTTTTTTAGAAACATGGCGTGGCAGATTAATGATGTCATCGTATTTTCCTTTCATTCCTTGTGACCTCCAATCCGCTTATTCCTATCTATTGTGGTAGCTCCTTCTTCAAGGTTCATTCCCTTTATAACAGCATTCTTTCCAAACTTCTTTTTTAACTCTAATACTGTCTTTTGCATTTTTCTTTCTCGTTTTAGGTCGGCTTCTTCTTCATCTTTTTTCTTTTCCATGTCTTCATAATTTGTAAAGAGATTAAGCTGCTCAAAACTTTCTGTCTTCTTAACCCTTGATTCAGAGACAAGATTATTAGCAGTAATGTTGACTCTTCTAATTAGAAGATTCTCGTCTACAATACGATCAAATAATTCTGTAACTTTGTCCGTAATCAGCTTTGTAGAGGATGTCTGTCTTTCAAGATTTATTGTTCCTCTAGCTGACTTTGGAAGCTTTCGACCATAGTGGTCAGTAGTAACCTCTCCATCATATAATTTATTTGATGGAGAGGTTACTAC